>CAIZKT010000741.1:0-7383 GCA_903933565.1 uncultured Victivallales bacterium
CCAGGGGATACGGCTCCAGGGGATACGGCGGAGACCGCCGGCTCCAGGGGATACGGCGGAGACCGCCGGCTCCAGGGGATACGAAGGCGGGCGCGGCGAGTTTGGGCGTTCAGCGAGCCGCCTGGGCGGGCAGGCGGCGGCCCCAGGCCTCGACTTCGCTGAAGCCGCACCAGCCCGCCGGGTCGGCGGGGATCAGGCGGGTGAAGCGTAGCCCTTCGACCACACGCTCGGGGAAGGGGAAGGACTGCCGCTCCGCGGTTTTAGCGATCTCCAGGGGCAGGCTGGAACCATCGGAGAACTCGACCACGGCGCGGGTCCAGTAGGAGTCATGCGGGAAGTCGGCGCGAATCCAGAGGTCGAGGCGGTCCAGGCGCACCGGTCCACCGAAGTCGAGCTTCAGCCAGAGATCCTCACGCGGGTCTGGCCCCCAGGAGGGGAACTCGGGGCCATGGCCGCGGTTTTCCGGGCGTCCGTCGATGACATTGGCGGCGGCGAAGCAGGCCTCGCCGCGGCAGACGCTGTTGCTCTCGGCGCGCGGCAGGCCGTCGGTGTTTTCGCTGCCCGCGAAGGGGTTCAAGGCGACGTTGGTGTAGTCTTCGCCGAAGCGGCAGGGGGTGCCGGTCTGTTCGCGCAGCAGCGCTTCGATGTGGCGCGCCTCGAGTTGTGCCAGGCGTTGGCGCTTGCGCTGAAGAGGTCGTACTTGCGCAGCTCTTCGGGGCTCCAGGCGTTGGCCTCGGTGTAGTCGCCGCAATAGGGGATGAGCAGGTCGATCCAGGCGGCGAGTTTCGCCAGTTCCTCCGGCGTCAGGGCGGCTTTGTAGTGCCCTGCCCGGAGCAGCGTCAGCAGCGAGCTCTTGGCCGCCCCGCCGGAGTAGGGCGGCAGCAGCGAGGGCACGCTCTGGGCGCTGATCCAGTTGACCACCTCGTTGATCTGGCCCGCGCGCGTCAGACTCAAGTAAGAGGCGCTCCAGCGCCGCCCGCCGGGCCCTGGGCTCTGCGTGCCGCTGAGGTTCAGTTGCGGCTGTTTCTGTTTCTCGATCTCCGCCTCATCGCGTCCGCAGAGCCATTCGAGCACGCCGCCGGAAGCCCCCTCGCTGAGCTTAACCTCGAGGCGCAGCGCGGTGGTCTCGACCGGCCGGAAGCGCACCGTATTCCAGGCATCGCGCTCGAGGCCGTAGCCGCTGGGTTCGGCGACCTCCTGCCACTGCTCGCCCTCGAGGGCCAGCAGTCGCCAGGACGCGGGCGCCCGGCAGCCGCCGCCGCGGGGGCGGTCGTCGAACCAGTACACTTGGGCGAGGCCGACGGTGCGCGGCTGAGCGTAGGTCTCCTGCACCCACTCGGTCGTGCCCTTGTGCGGCCACCAGGTGTGGCGGCGGATGGAGTGGTCGTCGGAGTTCTTGGGCAGCGCGCCGTCGCAGATGGCGGCGACGGAGTCGTTCGGGAAACCGTACGAGGCCGAGGGGGAAATCGGCCCGAGGGCCGGGCTGCCGCCGGGGTGGCAGCCGACGCAGGAGCGGTCCAGGATGGGCTGGATCTCACGAATGTAGCTGAAACCGCGCGGCGGACCCCAGAACGGCGCCAGGGTCTCGGCGCCCCGCGTCAGCGCCAGCGAGCCGGAGGCGTGGCTGGGGGGCGTCTCATTCTTGGACTCATGGCAGCCGACGCAGGACTGCGTCTCCCCGGGCTGCAGCGTGGTCCAGCTCCGCATGGTCTGCACCGCGTCGCCCTTCTCATCCAGGGCCTGGAGGTAAACGGGGGTGCGGGCTGGCACCTCGAAGAAAGCTGAGCCGTCAGCCTCGACAGTGGCACTGCCGAGGATGGTCTTGACGTCCCACGAGCCGTTGTTGATCGAGACCGGCGTGCAGACCAAGGCGCCGCCAGCGGGGCCGCTGTTGCCGTTGTTCTGCACTCCCGCCGCGCGGAAGTCGAGGGCGACGACGCGCAGGCGCTTGATTGTGTTGCGAGGCACCCCCGCAAGCCCCGGCCCGTGGTACACATCCTGCACGTACAGCAGCCCCGTCCGCTTGCGGTAGTCGACCATCGAGGGCCGCGGCGGCGGCTCGGCGCGAGGCGCCAGCGGGACGGGCGAATTGCAGGACGTGCCCTGGCCTTGCGCCAGGAGTTCGCGCTCACCCTCCGAGTTCATCCAGTAGAGGCTGAAGACGCTGGCGCGGGCCCGGTTGAGCGCTGCGGGCACGAAGCTGACCAGGAGCTCGCTCGCGCTCAGTGGGTAGGGCTGGCGGAAGAGGTCCCCCTCCTGGCCGTAGGCATCGACGCGAACCGGCGTCGCGGGCCGGCGGGGCGCCAGCAGGACGACGCCCTCGTTCTCCTGACGGCCCTGGGCTGGGTCGATCTCGATGAGCTTGCCGGCCTGCCAGGTGTGGTGGCCGATCGCGACGGCAAGGAGCCGGCGCGTACCCGGGATGCCCCGGGCATGGATGATGGTGGTCGGGAAGTAGGAGCTGTTGCCGTAGACTTCGGCCTGGCCGCTGCCGTCCGGGTTCATGCGGAACAGCCCCTGGGGCCAGATCTGGCCACGGTCATTGTAGTCCCAGCGGGTGTAGGTCACGGTGCCGTCCTCGAGCACCTGCGGGCAGATGGCATGCACCTGATCGAAGCTGAGGCGGCGCAGGTACTTGCCGTCACGGTTGCAGAGGTAGAGGTTACTGACCTCGGTCCACCAGCAGTCCACCGTCTGCACGCAGCGGCTGGAGGCGAAGACGATGTCGCCGCCGGGGAGGTAGGCGGGCTCGTAGTCCGCCGCGCCCAGGCCAAAGGTCAGTTGGCGGATGGCCCGGGATTCGGCCTGCATCTCGTAGAGGTGGTAGTCGTCGGTACGGTCAGCCTTCTTCCAGGCAAAGAGGAGGCGCTGGCCGTCGTAGGAGACCGCGGGGTCGCGAATGACCCCCTCAGGGCTCGCCAGCAGCGTCTCGACCTGCGCCTCACCGGCGCCATCTAGCCGCAGCACACAGAGTTCGGAACCGGGCCGGAAGTGGCGCTCGCCCTGAGCGTCGGACAAGCCTTCGGTGTAGGCGAAGAAGGAGGGCGAGACGGGGAAGCGGCGCACAAAGACGAGGCGCGGGGCGGTTGCGGCCAGCCCGGCCAGGCGTTGCCCGCGGCGCGCCTGGCAGGCGGTTTCGTAGAGCCGCAGCCACTCGGGACGATCGCCGGCAGTCCCGGCCAGGCGCAGGCGCTCGGCCTCCTGGCGCAGGGCGACGCCCGTCTCCCCGCTGACGGCAGCCACGCTGCGTCGCAGCCAGGGGGCGGCAGAGGGGTCGGCGTTAGTCGGCGTCTCCAGCCAGACCTTGAGATCGCCGCCACAGTCTTGCAGCAGCCAATCGGTTTGCCGCGGGTAGGCCGCGAAGGCGGCCGCGGCGAGTTCCGTCGGCTTGCCGGCAAAGGCGGCCTTGGCCGCGCCCAGGCTCTGGGCCCAGTCGGACTCACGTTGGAAGGGCGGGCTCTCGGCCCCGGGCAGAGTCAGGGTCGACAGCCACCAGGCGAGCCCCCCGAAGACGAAGGCCGCAGCACTGCGAAAGGAGCGATTCATAGGCGTCTCGGTTCAGGCAGCCATCCACTCTGGGGTTGCCACCATGGCCAGGCGGCGCGGCACTCGCCAGGGCGGTCTCATGGAGCCGCGGCCGGCAAGCGTGCGGCCCACTCGATGTTTTTGGCCTCGAAGGTACACTCCAGGCGCGGTGGCGAGCGCAGGAAGGAGGCATCCTTGGCGGGATCGAACTCCCAGCGCACGAAGGTCCGCTCGCGGGTGGGTGCCGTCGTCTCGACAATCTCGCCAGGCACGCTGATTTCCAGGGCCAGAGAGAGGCCTTGGGAGAGGGCGACAAGAGCCTCCGGGGTCAATCCGTCGGCCTTGGGCGGGACCGCCGGGAGTTCCACCGACAAACGCACCCGGCCATTCGGCAGGCGGGCACAACGAAGCGGGCCGAAAAGACCGGCATTGAGGGCGGCTGGTCCCGCTTCGGCGAACAGCAGCATCTCGACGTGCCGACGCCCGCCGGCCACGTAACTGCGGTACTTTTGCAGCTTCACTCCGGCCGCCCCGAAGTGCTGACGCACGGCGTCCTCGCTGGTGAACCAGGCATCGCCGCCGGGGTTACGTGCCTGCCAGCCCTGGATGATGCCGGCCCCCGACGACAGCAGCGCCTCGCTGTTGGCCGCCACCGAGTAGTGATAACTCACGGCCATGGAGCCGTCGCCGTTGAGCAGCAGTTTCTGCTCAAGCTGGAGGCATCCGACCAGCGCCAGGACGGCAGTGCCGACAAGGCTCAGGCGGAGGGCGGGCAGTATGAAACCCCGGGGCATGGGCGGTGTCCTGACTTCCGAGCGTCTTTAGGGTCAGAGCGTAATGTGCGTCATCCGGCGCCAGATGCAACGCTTTCACGGAGCGCGGGGCAAGCCGAGGGTGGACAGGGTGCAGCGCACGCCCTACGGTACGCGGGTGATGAGGAAGAGCATAGCGCGATGGGATGGCCACTGATGGCGACAACGACAACCCCCGCGACAATGAATAGGCAGCCGGGGAAGACACCCATGGCTGGCCCCATCGCAGAGGACCGGCGCTGGATGCGGCGAGCCCTGGCTCTGGCGAAACGGGCCTGGGGCCGGACCAGCCCGAATCCGCTGGTGGGCGCTGTGCTCGTCCGTGGGGGGGTTAAGGTCGGCGAGGGCTGGCACCAGCGCGCCGGCAGCGCGCACGCCGAGGTCCATGCCATCGCCGCGGCCGGTGAGCAGGCGGCGGGCAGCACCCTGTACGTGACCCTGGAGCCCTGTTGCACGTACGGGCGGACGCCCCCCTGCACCACCGCCATCCAACAGGCTGGCATCTCCCGTGTCGTGGTGGGCTGCCTCGACGCCAACCCCCGGCATGCGGGGCATGGGATCAAGCAGCTGCGCGCCTGGGGCATCGAGGTTACCACCGGGGTGCTGGAAGAGGCCTGCCGTGATCTCAACGAGGGCTTCTTCTGGTGGATCCAGCGGCGGCGGCCCTTTGTGTTGCTCAAGTTGGCCATGACGCTGGACGGCCGCATCGCCACCGCCGCTGGCGAATCGCGCTGGATTACCGGTCCGGCCGCCCGGCAACGGGTGCAGCGCTGGCGTCAGTGGGCCGATGCGTTGATGGTGGGCGGCGCCACGGTCCTGGCCGACAATCCGGCCCTGACCGTGCGCGAGCCGGTCGCCTGGCCGCGGCAACCGCAACGCTGCGTTTGGACCTCGCGCGCCGTACCGCCGGACCGTGCCGTGTGGGATGATCCGGAACGCCCGCCCATCCTCGCCAAGCCCGTCACCCAGGCGCAGTGGGTGGCCTTTCTGGCTGACCTCGGCCAGCGTGAGATCACGACCCTGCTGCTCGAGGGCGGCGGCGAACTGGCGGCCGCGGCGTTGCGGGCTGGAGTGGTCAACCGGGTGGCTTTCTTCGTGGCGCCGCGGCTCCTCGGTGGCCGGGGCAGCCGGCCCGTGGTCGGTGGCGCCGATCCGGCCCGCCTCGATGAAGCCATGTCGCTGGAGCGGCTGCGCGTCGAGCGGGTTGGGCACGATCTATTGGTAACGGGGTACTGCACGCATGTTTACGGGGCTGATTGAAGATGTCGGGACGTTGCTCGAACGGCGCCCCGTGGGACGCTCGGCCAAGCTGCGCCTGCGCACCGGCCTGCCGGTCGGCGAGATCCGCATCGGCGACAGCCTCTGCGTCAACGGCGCCTGTCTCACGGTGGAGTCGACCGATGCCGCGGGCCAGAGCTTGGCGTTTCACTGCTTGAACGAGACCCTGGCGCGGACCAACCTGGCGGCCGCCCCGGTGGGCAGCCTGGTGAACCTGGAACGCGCCCTGCGGCTCGGTGACCGCCTCGGGGGGCACTTGGTGGCCGGCCACGTGGATGCCACGGCGCCCCTGCTGCGTGTCGAGCAGCGGGACGATGACATCGAGGTGACGGTGGCCAGCCCGCCCGAGCTGCAAGACCTGCTGGTCCCCAAGGGCAGCATCGCGGTCAACGGCATCTCGCTGACCATCGCCGCCCTCTACGCCGAGTCGTTCAGCGTCCGGATCATCCCTCACACCTGGGAGCACACCAGTCTGCGCAGCGCCCGGCCGGGCGACCTGATCAACCTCGAGGGCGACCTGGTCGGCAAATTCGTCCTGCGCCGCGAGGACCGGCGTCGCGCGGGCGAGGGGACGGTGACCCTGGAGAAGCTCGGTGAGGCCGGCTTTCTCTGAGTGCCTCCCCGGCACCGACCCCCGGGGGTTGAGCGCTCGTCCCCGATACCGAATCTGCTTGCTGGACCGATTCGCCTTTCCAGCCCCCGCAGGGCGGCGGCATCCCGTAGCCTCGGGCGCGAGCCCGTGGCCTCGGGTGCGAGCAGGATTCCAGCCCCCGCAGGGCGGCGGCATCCCGTAGCCTCGGGCGTGAGCCCGTGGCAGGCCGGGTCGCGATTCGGGTTTCAGCCCCCGCAGGGCGGCGGCATCCCGTAGCCTCGGGCGCGAGCCCGTGGCGGGTCGGGTCGCGAGCAGGATTCCAGCCCCCGCAGGGCGGCGGCATCCCGTAGCCTCGGGCGCGAGCCCGTGGCGGGTCGGGTCGCGATTAGGATTCCAGCCCCCGCAGGGCGGCGGCATCTCGTAGCCTCGGGCGCGAGCCCGTGGCGGGTCGGGTCGCGATTAGGATTCCAGCCCCCGCAGGGCGGCGGCATCCCGTAGCCTCGGGCGCGATCCCGTGGCCTCGGGCGCGATCCCGTGGCCTCGGGCGTGATCCCGTAGCCTCGGGCGTGAGCCCGTGGCCTCGGGCGTGATCCCGTGGCCTCGGGCGTGAGCCCGTGGATCAATCGAGGTAGTGTTCGGGATCGTGTTCCACCCCGTGCTTCTCAAGGAACAGACGCAGTTCTTGCTCAAACGGCACGCGGCGATGGTGCTCCTCCTGCCGGTCGATGTAGGTGATGACACTACCCGTCGCTGACTCACTCACGGAGAACACCCCGAATCCGCTCTGCCAGGCGAAGTCGCCTAGGTCCGCATAGGTCTCATGAATCCAGCGGGACGAATTCGCCTTGAGCGTCTTCACGACCTCGGACGGAGCGTGTGCAGGCTTGACCACCAACAACATATGCACGTGGTCCTCGACGGCACCGGCGCTCAGGATATGTACCCCTTCGTTGCGGGCAATGCCATGTAGATAGCCAAGGAGATCGCCACGCATGTCCCGGTAGAGGCAGTTCCTTCGTCCCTTGGTGCTGAAAACCACGTGGAGAAGGATGCGTGAGAAGGTGTGTCCCATTTTGTGCCGCCTCCCTGCGGGGGCTCAACCATCATTGTTCATCCATGGGGTCCACGGGCTCACGCCCGAGGCAACGATTATGCCATCCCCTGCGGGGATTGCCC
>CAIZKT010000742.1:0-2521 GCA_903933565.1 uncultured Victivallales bacterium
ACCATAAGTCACTCCTATATCTACAACTAATTGGAGTATAACGACTTATGGTGCATTTTCAAGCTGCCGCAGGGGAATTCCAAGCCCTCCATGGTCTTTTTGGATAGGGTCTAGCTACAGGACCATTGAGGCCCTCTCGGCGGACCTAAACATCACTCCCAAGGACGCAATCAAGCGGTCACTTCTCCGTTTTATTGAGCAGGAGGGTATTGAGAGAACTGCTGTGATCCCGCTGAGGGACCTTGCTGTCGAACTACTTACATGCTTCGGTATGACTGTCCGTCTTCACGAGGTCAGCAGTGTAGCGGTGC
The DNA here is from genome assembly GCA_903933565.1 of uncultured Victivallales bacterium. Lineage (GTDB taxonomy): Bacteria > Verrucomicrobiota > Lentisphaeria > Oligosphaerales > JAFGRS01 > CAILUI01. Next base: position 312 of record CAIZKT010000742.1, read on the forward strand.
GCTCGACCACGAGCGTGGCTAGCATAAAGCCTGCCTCACCTTCCAGCCCAGTTGCTACTCCGGTGCCCGGCCCATCCGAGGGTACGGCCTGGACGGTGCCGGAGCTGGGCCTGGAACTGGTCTACGTCGCCCCGGGCAGCTTCCAGATGGGCTCGGAGGGCGGGTTGTCTGACGAGAATCCGGTACACGCGGTGAGCATCTCTCGCGGCTTCTGGCTGGGCAAGTACGAGGTGACCCAGGCGGAGTACGAGGCGGTAGTTGGGACCAACCCCAGCAACTTCAAGGGCGCGCGCAACCCGGTGGAGCAGGTGTCGTGGAACGAGGCAACGGCCTTCTGCACGAAGTTGACGACGCGCGAGCGGGCCTCAGGGCGGCTGCCGTCGGGATACGAGTACCGCCTGCCGACCGAGGCGGAGTGGGAGTACGCGGCGCGTGGCGGCGCGGCATCCAAGGGCTATACCTACGCCGGCTCGGACAACGTCGACGAGGTGGCGTGGTACGGCTCAAACAGCGGTAACGCCACGCACCCAGTGGGCAAGCTGAAGCCGAATGAGTTGGGTCTGTACGATATGAGCGGGAATGTGTGGGAGTGGTGTCTGGACTGGTATGATTCTGGTTACTACGGCCGTTCGCCGAACGTCGATCCCGCGAATACGCAGGCGGCCACCTACCGCGTGTTTCGCGGCGGCAGCTGGTTCTTCGTCGCCAGGTACGTGCGGTCGGCCTACCGGGCCGGGTTCGGGCCGGGCTGCGCGATCATCAGCCTGGGGTTCCGTGCCTGCCTGGCTCCGCAGTCCGAAGGCAAGTAGGGGCGCGGATGCGCCTGGGGCGTGCCGGACACGGCGGGACCGGGGCAGGACGCAGCCCGAGGCGGAGCCGGGCTGCGGCAGGCAGCGGGCCTGACGGGGCCGGGGCGGGTTCGGCGGCTTGGGGTACAGGGGCGCCAAGCCCCTGTTCGATACGGATTTTTCTAGGAGTTGATGCCATCATGCAGTTCCGGGTGTTCACCGTCCCGGTCACAGCCCCAACGTCACGACAAGCTCACGGTTCTCAACGGTGACGTTCTTGAGAACCAGTTTGGCTGCTCTCTGTTTGACGTCGCTCGCCTTCAAGGTGTAGATGGGGTGGCCGGCGCAGTACTCGCCCAGGACCTTTGACAGGAGCGCGTTCACCGGCTTGGCGTACCTGGGCGGAATTCCCTGAACGTCGGCACGCTCGATGGTCGGCTCCGTCAGGTAGAATGCCCCTTGATCTGGGGCGTACCGGATTCCGGCCGAGATGTCCAGTGCGCCACGGATGGCACTCTTCTCGCCACCAAGCGGTAGCTCCAGGACGGCGTCCAGGCCTGCGGCCACCCTCCCGGACCCGTCCTCCAGCTTAACTCTGGGGTTATCAAGGCTCACCCGGAAAACGAGGAGATAGGTCTTGGTCAGGGGCAACTGGGTGCTCAAGCGCTCCTGGATCTGGCTCTCGGAAAAGCGAAACACATACTCCTGGCGCGAGAGGTAGTAGAGCCCGCCCACGGCCATGGCAAGCGCCAGTATGGCCAGCGATACAACGGTGGCTTTCTTCATCTGCTCTCCACAGGGATGTACGCCCACAGGTTATTCACCCAGGCGGCGGCCACCTTCAGCGCAACCAGGCGGCGACCGCCTTGAGCAATGCCGCGCTCTCAACCTTGGCCGTATCCGCCTCCGCAACGGCGCTGGTGAGGCGGAGCTTGACAATGCGATTACGGCTGCCGAAGATGTACACCGCCGAGTCCTTCGCGATGCCATCGAGAACGAAGGTGAACCGGGCACAGAGGGCGGGAAGGGCGCCGGTATGGGGGTCGAGGGTGGTCGTGGACTTGACGAAGGGCGAAACGTTCGTGTAGCTGCCTTGGCGCCCGGCCTCCTCGATGTCTTTCAGGGCCCCGTCGAAGGCATGCAGCACAACGGCGCTATCGATGCCATCGGGGATGCCATCGACGCCAAGGGTGTAGAGGTAGACCCAGCCCTCACCAAATGCCCCCGGCCTCTCGCAACTTCGGTGCGCGGATTTTCGGGTGTCGGGCGGCCAGGCCGTGGCCCCTCGGGGTCGGCCGACGCGGCCCTCATCTCGCGGGCGGAAAGAGAGTGTGACGTGTTTTCCCGGGCTACGGTGAGTTAAACAAAGAACCGCCACCGAGCCAGAAGAAACACGTCACAACCGTGAACTTACAGCCGACA
>CAIZKT010000743.1:0-6024 GCA_903933565.1 uncultured Victivallales bacterium
CCGACGCCGCGGCCAACCCTGGGCTATGGTACGCAGCCCCGTTGGGGCAGGATACGCAGTTGCACCTGAGTAGTCACCTCTTAGTACAGTCCTGGGCCACAACAGCGGAACTGTCCCGGCCTCGCACGGGTCGGAGTCATGCGGATTCAAAACCACGGCGGAGTGCTGATCGGCCAGGGCAACGCTAGCCCGTGGCTGAGGATGAGGGAGCAGGATGAGACGGTCTACTGCAGTTGCTCTGATCTGGCTGGCCGCCGGGCTCGCGCTCCGCGCCCAGGACCCTTTCGCCGTCGAGACGACGCTGCGGCGCGGTCCCCCGGTCGCGCTGAGCGTCAGCTTCCGCGTCCCGGCCCAGCACTACCTCTACGAACAGATGACGCAGGTTGAGGTTGTGCGTCCGCAGGCGGTGACGCTGACGCCGACGGCGGTGCCGACGGCCAAGCGTAAGTACGATGATCTGTTGGAGAAGGAGGTGTCCTACTACGACGCCGACGTCACCCTATCCTATCAGGTTCAAGGTCTGGGCGAGGGGCCGTTGACCGTGGCTGTTTCCTATCAGGGGTGTCGTGAGAATGTCTGCTTCATGCCCCAGCGGCTGGAAATCGTAGTCGGTGCCGACGGGCCGGGCGAGCTGGCGGCCAAGGCCCCGCCTCCCGCGCCTGCCACCGGCCTGGCCCCCGAATGGCGCGCCCTGGCGGAGCGCTTCGTCGTCAGCGCCACCGACACTGGCTACCTGCCCCCCCAGGACTTCCTGCGCCTGCTGCGCGGCGGTGAGGCGGGGAACGCCGCCGCCCCAAACCTCCTGGAGCGTGTGTTCCGGCGCTACGGTTTGCTGGCCGCGCTACTCATTGTCATCCCGCTTGGGCTGCTGCTGAACCTGACGCCCTGCGTCTTGCCCATGATTCCGGTCAACCTTGCCATCATCGGCGCCGGCCAGACGGCCGGCTCGCAGCGCTCCGGCTTCAAGCGCGGGGCGCTGTATGGCGCGGGGATGGCCCTGGCCTACGGGGCGCTGGGTCTGGTGGTGGTGCTGACCGGATCCCGTTTTGGAGCGCTGAACGCGAGTCCGTGGTTCAATGCGCTCATCGCCGTCGTGTTCGGCGGTCTCGCGCTGGCGATGTTCGACGTTGTGACCCTTGACTTCAGCCGTTTTCAGCGCGGCGGAGTGCCCGGCAGTGGGCCCGTGCAGTTACCTTCGCTGGCCATCTTTCTGCTGGGCGGGACCGCCGCGCTGCTGGCCGGCGCCTGCGTCGCGCCGGTGCTGATTTGGGTGCTGCTGCTGGCGACGAGTCTCTATGCTCAGGGGCACCTTGCCGGGCTGCTGTTGCCGTTTCTGCTGGGGGTCGGCATGGCACTACCGTGGCCCGTGGCCGGCGCGGGTCTGGCCGTACTGCCACGACCGGGGAACTGGATGAACCGCATCAAGCACAGTTTCGGTGTGCTGATTCTCGTGTTTGCCGGCTACTACGGCAGCCTCAGCGTGCGCCTGTTCGCCGCCCAGTCCGGTCGGCCCGTGGCCGAACTGGGCGCCGGCGTCGATGCCGACGGCTGGAATCCCCATCTCGGCGCCGGTCTGCGCCAGGCCCTCGACCGCCAGCAACCCGTCATCCTGGATTTCTGGGCGCTGACCTGCAAGAGCTGCATGAAGATGAAGAAGACCACCTTCAAAGACCCGGAGGTGATCCAGGCTCTCGGCGCCTACACCCGTATTGCCATCCAAACCGATGATGTCAACGACCCGGTCGTGCGCGGCGCCCTCGACTACTACCATGTCCTCGGCCTGCCCACCTACCTCGTGTTGCGGCCCCGCGCCCCTTGAGCTGCCGGGCGGCTCAGAATAGGCCGCCGCCGCTGAGCGCGAACTCCGCAATCCGGGTCGAGCGCAGGCCGGTATCGGCGCCGACGCGCGGGGTGCCCTTGGCGGCGACCCATTCGGCAAAGTGCTTCAGCTCTTCCTTGAACATATTATTGCGCGTGAAGGGAATGATCTTCTCCTCGCCGCCCTTCAACATCATGAGGTAGGCGCTTTCGGTCTGGGGATCGATCTTGCCTTCGGCCTTCTTGGCGTCGAAGCTGCCGGGGAAGAACAGCACCCCATTCGGTCCCAGGACCTCGGTGGCGGAGCTGGTGCGCACGCCTTCGGGCAGACCCCAGGTCCAGGAGACCACGGTCTGGTCGCCATGCTCAAAGCCGATCAGGACGGTGCCGGTATCCCAGGCGGTCACATCGGCCCGAATCTTGGCCGGGTTGGACTTGACCCAGACCGGCTCGCCAAAGCAGTAACTGGCAAAGTCGTAGTTGTGGACCATGCCATCGATCATCGGGCCGCCACCTTCCATCTTGTTCATGAAGAAGGGCCGGGCCGGAGCGGCGCTGCCGGCGAACTGGCGCCAGACCAGCGGCCGACCCAATTCGCCGGAGTCAACCACCCGTTTGAGCGTGCCCCAGTCGTTGTCAAAGCGCCGTACGAAGCCGATCTGGAGCCCCACCTGCGCCTTCTCGAAGGCCTGCATCGTCCGGTAGCAGTCGTAGGAGCACATGGCCATGGGCTTCTGCAGGAAGGTCGGCTTGCCGGCCGCGGCCGCCGCGATGGCCATCTCGGCATGCAACCAGGTGGGCGTGCAGATCATGACCGCCTCGACCCCGTCGTCGCGCAGCAACTCGTGGTAGTCCTCATAGCCACGCTGCAGGCCGAACTTCTCGCGGAAGAGGTCGAGTTGTCCCGGCCGGATATCCGCCCCGGCGACCAGCTCGAAGGCTTTCTCGGGCCAGACGGTACTGAGTTGGTGGGTCGCGATCCCACCGCAGCCAATCACGCCAAGTTTGACCATGGGATGAACTCCTCGCCTCACTACGGGGGTTGCCGGACAACGCGGGCCGGAAGCGGCCCGACGCCGCACACCATAGCGCCGCGGCCGCGCCGGTCCAAGGCCTAGGGAAGGGGATCAATCGGTCAGCCGGTAGGGCGCGCCGAGGGCATGCCAGCCATAGGTTGCGGCGAAGGTTGCGGCGTAGGTGTCGTAGCGCTGACGGATGTCCGCCGCCGTGGGCTCGGCGGGCGCGGCGACCGGCAGCGACAGCGAACGCGACACCGCCTCCGAGAAGGCGGTCAGGGAGCCGCGGGCGCCACCGACATCCTCGTCGGCGCAAAGCACCACCGGCAAGGGCGCGAACAGGGCTGCCATCAAGGTGCGGAAGAAGGCCCCTTTGCTGGCGCCACCGCCCAGGACCACGCCGTCAACCACGTTGCGCTCTTTGAGTTCGCGGAATACCCGGTAGAACTCGCAGCACAGGCCTAACGCCAGGGCCCGGGCGAAATCCTCTGGACGGGCCTGCGGGCTGACTCCGGCAAAGACTCCGCCGCCCTGTGCGCCCGGGGCCCAGGGGCTCGCCTGGGTGAGCCAGGGAATGCAGGTCATGCCCGGGGGCGGCAGCAGACGCTCCGCAAACAGCCCAGCCGCTTGGGTCAGCGCCGCGCGGTGGTCCGAGTCCACAAAGCAGTTCAGGCCCCAGTCCCAGCTCACATTCCCGCTGAGTAAGGGCTGAATGACCAAGCTGCCCGTGCCTGGCGTCGGCGCCGCGATGACCAACTGCACCGGCGACCAGCCCGAACGCGGCCCCGGCATCACGAAGTTGCCCACCCAGGCCGTACCCAGCGAGACTTGCAGGGGACGCCGAAAGCCGCCCGCGGCAGACAGGTAACCGGCCTCGTGATCCATGTACGGACCTGCGACTGGCAGTCCAGTCGGCAAGCCAAGCAGCGCTGCGCCGGCTGGGCTCAAGGGCGTCGTTGAATGCCCGGCGCGCAGGGGCGCGACCTGCTCCAGCCCGACTCCCACCAGGCTCAGCGGCTCGGGGTCCAGGCGGTCTTCCAGGACATGGTAGCAGCCCATCTGCAAGGCATTGCACGCATCCTGGCGCCACACTCCGGTCATCAGGAAGTACCCCACCTCGCCGGCGCCGGCGTACAGCACCCCCGGCCCCAGGCTAGAGGGGCGCTGTCGCTGCAGCCAGAGCAAGCGCGCCAGCCCCATTCCAGGGCCATGCCGCTGCGAAAGCTCGCGCCAGTAGTGCGAGGAACGGGCGGCGGCGACCTCGGGTAACAGTGCCGCGGCGCGGCTGTCGTTCCACAGGATCAACGGAGTGAGCGGGGTGCCGTCGGACCGGCGCAGCAGGGCCCCGCTGCCGCCTTGGGCGGCCAGGCCGATGCCGCAGACGGCGGCCCAACGTTTTTCCCCGAGGGTGGCGCGCAGTTCCGCGAAGACCTGCCCGATGGCCTGGCGCAAGGCCCCCACGTCCTGCTCGCGGGCGCCCTCGGCGTCGACCCGTGTCTCCAGGCGTCGGCTGGCGCTGCAGAGCAGCGCGCCGTCCGTGGCGTCAAAGGCCGCCGCTTTGAGGGCGGTCGTGCCCAGATCAACGCCCATCAGCAAACCAGGTTGTGTCATGCGCGTTCCTGCCTCCGAGCCGCTGCGGCCAACCGCTCACCGCGAGGCAAAGGGCCGGTACAGGTAAGCGCGGTCAAAGTCCGGTTCGCTCTCCTCGGGAAAGTCTATCTTGATGCCCATGCGCTGACGTACGCCCTCCAACAGCACGAACATCACCGTCCCGACGAACGGCGCCAGCACCAGCGTACCGAGGAACTCCCCGAAGCCGCGCATCGGGTTCATGATACCGGCAACGACCGCCAGCAGCGGAATGCAGAAGGCCATGAGGCCGCAGGCAAAGGCGTAGGCGGGCCAGAACTCCGCATACAGCCAACGCCGCAGGACGCTGCCTGCCAGCGCCGCCACCAACAGCGGCCCCCCCGCCGACCAGAAGGAGGTGCGCGACGCCAGCCAGGCCAGCAAGGCGCCCCCGATGGCGGCGGTGAGGCTGAAGCTCAGGCGGAAGCGCAGCATGTAGTAGCACACCGCACACCAGATCAGCGGCAACGAGGCCCCGCCCAGCAGACCCCAGTGCGGCAGTACCGACTGGGTCAGCGCCAGCAGCGGCAGCGTCACGGCCACCATCCCGCGCGGGCCCAGCCTGGAGAGGACCTCGCGGTCCGTCACCTCCGCCACAAAGCGCAGCACCGCGGCCACCAGCATGGCCGTCCGCTCCAACCTCGCCTCGCTTGCCCGAATCGCCTCCATCATCAGCGTGTCTCCTTCTGCCTCAAGCTGGTTCCGTCGACTCTCGGCGCGCCGCTCTCAGTCACTACCTGTACCGCGTTCCCGTGCATGCCGGAAGTCGGCCACGACCGCTGCCGTAGCCAACGCCAAGCGCCGGGCTTCCCGCCGGGCCAGGTCCTGTTCATCTACTGCCTCACCGACGATATAGGGGTTGCCGCACTCCGGGCAGAAGGCCCCCCGCAAGCGTTCAGAGAGGGGAGCGCGGCACTCAGGACAGCGAACTTCGCAAATCTCGCCGCAGTCCGGACAGAACAGGCGGACCTCGGCCTCCGCGCGGATGAACCGTGGCCGGTAGGCGGTCTGCGCCCCCAGCGGGTAGACTACGGCGCTCGGACACTCGCTGTTCGGGCAGTAGTACAGCGCCAGACGGGCGAGGCGCGACCGCGCCTTTAGCTGGCCCTCGTCCACCCCGATGCCCAACAGTTCGGCCACCTGCCGAATCTTCTCCGCCGACAGCGCCTGCGCCTCGCTCCCATGCCGCTCGAAGCCGCTGATCGCGCTCTGCTTCACCCCGCAGCGCTCGGCCAGTTCCTGCTGTGACAGCCCCGCCTCACGACGCTTCTGTCGGAATAGCTCTGACCAGGGCAACGCCGAGGCAACCACTGCCTCCCCGGCCTCGCCCCCGCCTGCTTTAGCGCCTTGGTCCTGCTTCGGCATCTTCTCTCCAAGCTTGATTATCAGGTGATAATCATCCCTACATGATAACCTGTCGAAAGGGTGCTTGTCAAGGGCTGCGCCCGTCTTTTTTGACGACTTGTGCAATAAGGATGGGCCGTGGTATTCAGCCCCAAAGGGGCGTTCCGGGCGCCCAGGGCAACGCCCTGGGTACCCGTCCACAGCGCGGATTGAGCCC
>CAIZKT010000744.1:0-1872 GCA_903933565.1 uncultured Victivallales bacterium
CGCGGAGACGATCGAAACAGAAGCCCCTACGGAACTGACCTGCGCCCCCCGTAGCACCGGAACGCAGGTGGCGGGAACACCGGTAGCGGCAGAAAGCCGGGCGCTATCACCCTCAAGCAAAGACCCGCCGGGACGTTCGCCCGTGACATCCTGCCACGGACTACCAGCCCCGGCGGGCCGCCTGCCTCTTCGCCCCGCCCATCGAGGCGGCGGGGACCGGGTTGCCGCCCGGTTCAACAGAGGACATCCGTCCACTCTCCTGAGCTGCGGGCGCGAACGCGACGCGGAGGCCGAGGTTGTCGTTGCGGTTGCCCGGGTCGTTCCCGCTCCGGTTCGCCGAACGGCAGTTCCCGGCGGCGTTGTTCCAACTGCCGCCGCGGTTCACGCGGTTCGAGCCCTCGGGCGGCACCCGAAATCCTGCATGACGGCGCACCTGAAGCCCCGCGCGGTCGCCGGTTCCGTGAATGCGACCAGCGCGGCGACACGGTCGCCAAACTCTGCTTGATCCACCTCCCCCGCAACCAGTGCGTCGCGGAACTGCATAAGGTGCGGCACGGGCCTACCCGGCAACCTGCTCGATCTCGAAGGGGACCCGTTTCAGCTTGAGCCTGCGAAGATCGAGGTGCTTGGATGCCTGATCGATGTCAAGCCCCACCGGATGTCCATCGGCGTCGATGTCGAGGACGATCCCGTCGCCGATCTCCACGGTGTCCGTTCCCGGTCGCTCGGCCAGGTCGATGTAGAGGCTGTCCGTCTCTGGGAAGTACTCGATCCTCATGGCTTGAACCTCCGGTCAGGGAATGCGTTGTGGATCGTCCGCTCGTCCGCGAGTGTGACCACACGCAAGAAACGCCCATCCAGTTCGGGCACCGCCGCCCAGAACCTCACCCGCTCCCCGTCATCCTGCACCTCTTTCCGCACGGGCGCTTCCACCACGCGGACGCACATGGCCCTGGTCAAGTACGGACGCTTGGCCAGCACCTTGATCTCGAAATACCCGGTGAATGCGTAGGTCATCCGTGTTCCATGCCGCAGATCCGCGACTCCGCATACCATCCATCGCGCAGGATCGAACGCCATCCGTCGATCCACCCCACTGCGACCATGCTCTTTCAGCGCGAGCAGGGGCGTGCCGCCCCTGCACCCTGGCAGACGCCCCGGAGCTCTTCGCCCTGACCGGCCCCGCGGACTCTCGCTCCGCTCGGGCGCGACTCCGTTCGCGCCCCGTCCCCGGAGCCTGTCCGGCCTCATCGCCTGCCTCTAGCTCAGGAGAGCGGAGCGGACTGCCCTACTGTTGAACTGCGGGCGCGAACGCGACGCGGAGGCCGAGGCAGTCGTAGCGGAGGCCCGGGACGTCCCCGAACCGGAACGCCGAACGGCAGTACCCGGCGGCGGAGCCGCCTCCAGGCGCGCAAGCACCGGCACGGCCTTGGCCTGGTTCTCCTGGGTCAGGGCGGCCGCGACCGCTGCCTTCAGCCCGGCAACGGCCTCGGTCCAGGCCGCGGCGGCGACGCCGCCGGGCCTGCTGCCGCCCGCTTGTCCGCAACCCGCCTACGCCAGCCACATGGCGGTTGCCGCCAACGCGCTCCACGCCACACGACCCAGGCGGCGACCTGAGCAATTCATCCCCGTTCCCTCCTTGTCGAAAATGCCTACCCATGGACCGAAGAAGCCTCTTCGTGACCACGCAGGCACAGTACCATGGGGAGAGCGGCAGCGCAAACCGCGCAACGCCTTGGGGGCGCAAGTCAGCTCCGTAGGGGTTTGCTGGTATGAGACTTGCAGCAACCTCGTATGACCCAACGCGCTTCCCATTCCGCCCCTCGTCCGCCGCGGCGGACGAAGGGCGTTGGAGGGCGCCGCTGCGTCGGC
>CAIZKT010000745.1:0-6835 GCA_903933565.1 uncultured Victivallales bacterium
ACCTCAACGACGCCGAGTTCACCTATCCCGGCACCGACCTGCGCATGGTCTATCAGCTCCAGGCCGCCAACCCCGCAGGCTGAAAGTGCCACAACCCCTTTTTCCATGGATCAAGAAGTCTGAGGCTGCAAGGCCAGGTGGAAATGCTCAGGCCCACCGGTGAGATTAGGTCGAGTCCAACCAACCAACCGTGGAAAATGCTTGCCGCGGCGGACTGAACCCTGGGACCTGAGCAATCACCACCTACGGAACTGACCTGTGCCCCGTCCCCGTCGCCAGGCTCGAAAAGGCCCTGGCCCCCGGCTATAGTGCAGCCATCGCAGCCCTGAGTTGAAGCATGGTTGTCGGCAGCGCCGGTGGGAGTGAGCCTTTGAGCGGGTCTCGTCCGTGGTTCAAGCATCCAGGTCGGTGCGCCGGGGTGGCGATCGGCGCCTATTTTGCCGCCAAGCTGCTTATTCTGCTCCACCTCAGCGTGATGGGGCGAGTGGCGCCCGGATTTTCGGGACGCCTGAATCAAGGTGAAGTCGCCGAACCGGGTTCGCCGGTCATCTACTTCTACCAGGTCGACGAAACCAGCTACCATGGCTGGCGCCGAGGCATCGACTACGGGGCCCAGGAGCTTTCGGTGTCGTACTCGCCGCTATTGCCCCGGCTGCATGTGACCAGCACGCGCCCGGGTCTGCTGTCGGCGCGGGTCTTCTGGGCCGAACCCGACTACTGGCTACGGCTGCTGCTGGCGCTGGGCGGCATCGCGGTGGGGTGGTTCGTCGAGCGGGCCTGGAGGCGCTTCGAGCGGCGCGGCGGCGTGTTTCTGGCGGGGCTGAACCGCGACGAGCCAGGCTGAGACCAGGGGGAACAAGCATGAGTTGGATGGGCATCGACATCGGCACCTCGGGGTGTAAGGCGGTCGTCTTTGACCGGCAGGGCCGCGCCCTCGCCAGCGCCAGTCGCGAGTACCAGACCCTCATGCCGCATGAGGGCTGGGCTGAACTCGACTCCGCCGCGGTGATCGAGGCCTGCATCGCCGTGCTGAGCGAGGCCGCCGGGCGCTGCCTGCAGACCGACGCGGTCGCCGGTCTCGGCGTCTGCAGTCAGGGGGAAGCCTTCACGGCGCTCGGCCCCACCGGCAACGTGCTCACCAACGCCATGGTGTCCTTCGACACGCGAGCCGCAGACCTGGCACGAACCTGGCCGACGCAGTTCGGCGCTCGGCGGCTCTACGAACTCACCGGCCACACCGCCCACCCCATGTTCACCCTCTTCAAGGTTCTCTGGTTACGCGACCACTGCCCGGACGTCTGGAACACGGCCCGTCACTTCTACTGCTTTGAGGACTTGCTGCACGCGCGCCTTGGCCTCGAACCCGCCATCAGCTTTCCGTTGGCGGCACGGACCATGCTGTTCAACGTCAGAACGCACCGCTGGGATAGCGAGATCCTGGCGGCTGTGGGCCTGGACGAGAAGCGCCTGGCCAGAGCCCTCCCCGCCGGGGCCGAGGTCGGCCGCTTGAGCGCCGAGACCGCGCGCACCCTCAACCTGCTGCCGGGAGCCCTCGTCACCACCGGCGGACACGACCAGCCCTGCGGCGCCCTCGGGGCCGGGGTCACCGCCCCCGGCCGGGCCATGTACGGCATGGGCACCGTGGAATGCATCTGCCCCGCCTTCCCCACCGCCGTGTTCAGCACCGAATTATTCGAGGGGAATCTCTGCACCTACGACTTTACCGCGGGCGGGATGTACACCACCGTGGCCTTCTCGCTCACCGGCGGCAACCTGCTGCGCTGGTACCGCGATGTCTGGGGCGCCGCCGAACAGCGCCAGGCCGCCGAGCAGAAGCGCAGCGTCTACGATCTTATCCTCGACGGCATGCCCGAGGCGCCGACGGACCTGCTGGCGCTGCCCTACTTCACCCCCTCGGGTACGCCCTACTTTGAAACCCACGCCGGCGGCGCCATCCTGGGGCTGAAACTCAGCACCCAACGCGGCGACGTGCTCAAGGGCCTGCTCGAAGGAGTGAGCCTGGAGATGAAACTGAACGTCGAGATTCTGCGCGAGGCTGGCGTCAGCATCTCCGAGTTCATCGCTACCGGCGGGGGCGCCAAGAACCCACGCCTGCTCCAACTCAAGGCGGACGTACTCAACCGGCCCATCACCGTCGTCGAAGTCTCCGAGGCCGGCTGCCTCGGCGTGGCCATGCTCGCCTGTGCCGCGCTGACCGCCGAACCCCTGGCCGACATCGCCCGGCGTTGGGTCCGACCCGTGCAGGCCATCCAGCCCCGCCCCGCCCACGCGGCTGCCTACGAGGAACGCTTCCAGCGCTACCGCGGACTCTATCGCGCCCTCAAACCGCTCATGCCCTAGGACCATCCGGCGAAGAAGGAGTCATCGATGTCACTCGTACTGCTGATCATCCTCTGTATCGTTGCGCTGGTCGCGCTCGTCCTGCTGGCCGGACTGGCGGCGTTGCTGGTAGCGGTGACCCGCCACGGCCGCGGGCTGCAGGAGGAACACAGCACCCGCATCACCCGCGGGATCGAGAAGATTGACGCCTTGCAGGCCTCAGGCCGCGTCACGGCCGCGGAGAGCGCCGAGTTGCGTCAGGCGCTCGAGGAACAGACTGTCGACACGGAAGCCCCCGCGGCCAAGAAGCGCTTGCGCAAGTCGTCGACGGAAGTGCTGGCGGGAGTCTGCGGCGGCCTGGCGGAATGGCTGAACTGGGACCCGACCCTGGTGCGGGTGGGGTACGTGCTGGCCACGCTACTCATCGCCTGCTTTCCCGGCGTCATCGTCTATCTGATCCTGGCCCTGGTCATGCCACCGCCGGTAAACGCGCCGCCAGCCAGGACGGACCGGGGCCGACTGGCGCTCCTGTTGATCCTGGGACCCCTTCTGCTGGCTGCCGCGGCGCTCGGGTGGGTCCTGCTGGCGCGCCTGGCGCACGCAGTCTGATCCAGGTTTCGTCTCTTACGCCAACCATCGAGCAACCTCGGCCATGGGCAGTTCGTGGCCCACCAGAGGCTGCGACAGGTCGTCCTGGCTCTGCTGCCAGGTCGCCAGCAGACGGTCGCCGCAGTTGAGCACATTCACGTAGCGGCTGCAGCCAGTACCGTAGGGCGAGACAAACAGCGGCGTGAGGTGCGACAGCCGTTCGTAGCGCGGGAACTCATCATCGAGTCCAACCATAGCGCCCCCGAGTTCCTCGCAGGAGTAGCCGCGAGGGCGATGGACGGCCCGGCGGTTCTCGTCGTGCTGTCGGACACACTCCAGGCCGTCGTAGAACAGCACGGAGACGGACGGCAGCGCGGCGAACACGCCCAGCCGCGGCAGCGAGAACCGGCAGGTCACCCGAGTGCCGGCCACATCCCAGGCCGGACCACGCGGCACAAGCTGTCGCGTCACCACCGTAAACGAGTCCGCGGCGGGCTCGCGCACAGCCAGGCCCGTATTCGCACTGGACCAGCAATACGGATGCGAACAGTAGATGAGGTGCGTGCTGCCATCGGGCTGAGCGGACACCACCGGATCCTTCACGTGTAACCAGGCCGCGTCGTCCGGCTCCCGGAGCGCCAGGCGTAGGCTGGCGGTGTCGAGTTGGTCCGGTGACGGCCCGCTCAGGACGTCAATGCTCCAGACGCCGCAACCGGGCTTAAGATACTCGCGCAGCTCCGGCGGATAGTCCCAGGCCTTCTCCGACGAGATGTACAGCTCCCACACGCCGTCCGCCCGGCGGCATAGGGCCGTGCCCTCGATCGACACCACTCGCGCCTCCGGACGGGAGAGGTCGGCCTTGCTCCAGCTCCGCGTCTTCTGAAACGATCGGCCGCCGTCGCGGCTGGCGAAAAGAGCGCATTCCAGACCGCGCTCACCAGCCTCGAGGCCCAGGCGCGAGTCTCCCACGTTGCGGTAGCGCCCCGACAACCAGAGCGTGCCCTCGGCATCCTGAACCAGGTTGCCGCCACCGAACCAGAAGCCGGATTGTCGGCGGTTCGGTTCGATCATCAGACGCGCGCGCCGCGGGTCCACCAGCGCCTGCAGCAGGGCCGTGAGTTTGTCGCGGAAGGAAGCAGGAAGAGCCATAGCGACGGCGCTCCGTTCGGCAAGGCAGGCGGGCTGACCGCGGCGCGGGATACGCCTAGGGTTCAGGACTGGGCAAACGCCTCGATCAGCCGCTTGACCGTCTCGTAGTCCTCCGCAATCGGGTACTGCGGGAACTGTTCACGCACCTTCTGCGGCGGCCTGAACAAGATGCCGGCATCGGCTTCATGGAGCATGGCGGTGTCGTTGAACGAGTCACCCATGGCAATGACGCGGAAGTTGAGATTCTTCAGGCTCAGCACGGCGTGGCGTTTACCATCGAGGATACGCATCTGGTAGTTCGCCACCATGCCGTCCCCGTCAACCTCCAGGGAGTTGCACAAGAGCAGCGGCCAACCGAGCTTACGCATGAACGGCGAGGCGAATTCGTAGAACGTGTCGGAGAGGATCACGTTCTGGTAGCGCTCGCACAGCCACTCCATGTACTCGAGGGCGCCGGGGAGGGGTTCCATGCCCGCGATGACGCGCTGAATGTCGGTGAGTTTCAGCCCATGTTGCCGCAGGATACCCATCCGGTGCTTCATCAGGACCGCGTAGTCGGCAAGGTCACGGGTAGTCAGCCGCAACTCGGGTATGCCGGTGGCCTCGGCCACGGCAATCCACACCTCGGGGACGAGTACGCCCTCCAAGTCCATGGCTACCAAGACAGGGAACTTGCTCATCGGTCCAGCCTTGTTGGTCGTGGTACTGCCTGGCTCTCCGCCCGCGGCGGCAACGCAAGCCGCACACCATACACCCAGGCGGGGGCTCCGCAACCGCAGCGAACCGGGATCAATACGGCACGTAGAGACCGTAGCTCTTGGCCAGTCGGCCGATCTCCTCGGTACACAGGGCGCGGACCTTGGCATCGGTGGTCAGCGTGCGCTGGCCAATGAGGTGGAAGATCTTCTGCGCACCCCAGTTCTGCGGCAGTTCGCGGCCCACCTCGGGGCACTCGCTGAAGGTCCGTCGAAACACCAACTCCCGCTGCTTGCCGCCACCATCACGCCCCAGCAGCGACAAGGTCAACTCGTCCACGCCCGCCGGGTAGCGCCCAAAGATCGAGAGGGTTTCGCTGCGGTACAGGTGCGGCAGACGTTTCGGGAAGATGTCCTCATCGAGCCCGCCAAGGACCTGGTAACGCAGGTCCGCCACCAGCAGACTCGAGTGGGTGCCGAGGTAACGCACCAGGCCGGCCCGAAAATCGCGCAGTTCCTCTTCGTGAAGACTGAAACCGCGGTTGAGATAACCGAGGAATTGCAGCAGAAACAGATTCGCCTTCTTGCCGGCACTGAAGGAGAAAATGGAGACATTCCCCGGGTTCATACCCACAATGCCACGCACAAAGTCGTCGTCCTGCCGGATGTTGATGGTGGAGTTGCCGTCCGACATCAGAAAGATGTTCAGCGGCCGGCCGGGGTCCGGATTGTTCTCCGACACGAAGGGCGCCATGCTGCCGAACACATCGGTCATGCCGCCACGGACCAGCGCGGCCACGTAGTCACGAGCCGTGCGCAAGGTCTCCGGGGCCACGGGCTGCAACGTGCCAAAACAGCGTGCCGACTGTTCCGTGAAGGCCACCACGTCAAAGCGATCCTTCGGATTCAGGCACTGCAACGCCGCAATGGTGCCCTCCTTGAACTGCTCAAGCTTGGCCCCACTGATACTGGTTGAGTGATCAATGACCAGCAGGACGTCCTTGGTCACATCCGGCAGGGCGTCGCTGCGGCGATTGGGAGCGATGTCGGCGCGAAAGTAGCCCCCGCCGGCGGGCTCGCGGTAGACCACGACTGACACGGTGACGAAGGCATCGAGCATGTCGAGATCCAAACCGAGGGTGTTGCGCTTGAGCTTGTTGGCATCGGCCAGGTCATCGAGTCCCGGCCCGCCGCCGCGAGGCCCGAAGGCCTTGCCCGCATCGCCAAGCTGGTCGTCGAGCCCCTCCAGGTCACCGGGCCTGAGTCCCGGCATACTCGGCAGCGCTCCCAGTCTCATGCTGATATCGAAGGTATCGCCGATCCCACCCCGGAGGGGACCCGGCGGCAGCAGGCTGGGCAGGTTCGCCCGCGGCAACTCGAAGCGTTGCACCTTGGCCTGGAACGGTCGTTCGAACGCCAACCGATCCCGCGCCAGCCGGTCCCCATCAATCTCGACAATCTTGGGCGGCGGGGCGCTCGGCATGATGGCCCGGGGCGGGTCCACCAGATTCGGCTTCAAGAGAGAATCGCCCAGCCCCCTCAGCCTCACCTTGGGGTCCGGCGTGCCGATGGCCAAGTCGAGCTTCTCAAGCGCTTGCTCGACCTGCGGCCCGCTCACAGCGGCGTCGCGGAGCCGCTGTTGAGCTTCGTCGATCAGCTTCTTCCGGATCGACGGTTTGCTCATCACCAGGTCAGTCACGTTGACCACCGAAATGCGTATCTGAGGGGCAGCTTCCGGCGGGGTGAAGACGTAGGAACGGACCAGGATGCGGTCCGCCAGTGCCAGGAAGATGGCATGCACCAGCAACGACAGGAGCGCCGACAGGATGATGTAGCTTGATCGCTTCATGAGTATGCGGACCCGGCGGCAGCCTCCGTGGCGCCTTTCCGGCTGGCGTGTCGCCCGGCGGCACCCGGCAGCAAGACCCCGCGAATGTAGCACGCTCAGCGCGCGACCGCGAATCAGCCGCCCGGACGCCCGGACGCATGTCAGTCCCGTAGGGGTTCGCTTGTCTGAGAACCGCAGAGAGGGTCGAGGGCCTGCCCGCCGTGCTGGGAGATCG
>CAIZKT010000746.1:0-4460 GCA_903933565.1 uncultured Victivallales bacterium
CGGGGGGGGACTCGGACACTTGTCTCTCGACCCACCACGGCGGGCAGGCCCTCGACCCCCGGCGGTTCTCAGACAAGCGAACCCCTACGGAACTGACCTGCGCCCGCCCCGGCGCCCCGGCGCCGGATTGGGAAATACCGCGATCCGCCACGGCAGACCCGAAACGGGCTGGGCCGCGCGGGTTCCAGTGCGTCTACCGCCCGAAAGCAGAAACCGCCCTGCGGCCCTGGGGTGCAGGCACTGGTTCCAGCGTCTATGGTGCAAGCGCGTCGGCGTCCGCGACCGAGCGCCGCGACCTATACCCCCGCGGAGTACGACGAAAGGAGACGGCGATGAAAGCAGTAGCGTTCAACGGCAGTCCGCGGCCGGGCGGCAATACGGAATTGCTGTTGCGGAAGGTCCTGGAGCCGATTGCGGCGGCGGGGATCGAGACGGAATTCGTGCAGGTGGGCGGTCGGGCCATCCGTGGCTGCACGGCCTGCTTCAGATGCACGGAGACCAAGGACAAGCGCTGCGTGGTGACGGGTGACATTCTGAACGACTGTCTGGCCAAGATGATTGCGGCGGACGCCATCATCCTGGGCTCGCCCACCTACTTTGCGGACATGTCGAGCGAGATGAAGGCCCTGGTTGACCGGTCGGGGTTTGTCGCCTTCGCCAACGGTGGCCTGTTCGCCCGCAAGATCGGGGCGGCGGTGGTGGCCGTGCGCCGCGGTGGCGCGACGCATGTGCTCGACTCGATCAACCACATGTTCCTCATGTCACGGATGATCGTGCCGGGCTCGACCTACTGGAACTTCGGCTTCGGCCTCCACAAGGGCGACGCGGCCAACGACCAGGAAGGCCTCGCCAATATGCGCGACCTGGGTGAAACCATCGCCTGGCTGATCCAGGCGACCGCCGCCGCGCGGCCTCCCGCAGCGTGAACCCTGGCTCTCATACAAGGGCGAAGAGTGCCGGGGACCGCAGCCGCCAGACTTTGGCGATGGCGTCGGCGACATCCCGCAGGTCCTGTTCGGTCGTGTGCGGTGTGATCGGGATGGCGACCATGGAGGCAATGATGCCGTCGGTTTGCGGACACGCATCACGCGGGTAGCGTCTGGCCTCTCCCGGACAGCCAGGCCCAAAGGGTGCCGCGGCCGGGTGCGTCTGGCGTCGTTCCAGTACCCATTCCTCGGCCAAGGCGTTGCAGGCGCGGGTGGTAGCGCCGACAGGCACGCCCTCGGCGGCGAGGGCGCGGTTGAACCAGAGGCCGCGCTCCGGGGAACCCAAGTCCAGGAACAGATTGATGCCCGCGTCACCGTCATCGTCGCCGGTGGCGCGGAAACCGAGGCCGGGACAGGTCTGCTGCACCTCGGTTTTGAGCCAGCGGAAATGGCGGCGGGTGATGTCCAGCACGGCCCGGTCGAGTTTGCGCAACTGCGCCAGGGCCACGGCGCCGGTCAGTTCGTTCATGCGAAACTGCAGCCCCGAGAAGTCCGCTACGGCCGGCGGTTGGCCCGTCTGAGCTTGCAGGGCGCTGCGGTACAGGCCCAGATCGTGGTAGCGTACGGCCCGCTCGAAGACGCGTGGGTCGCGTGCCACCACGAGCCCACCTTCGCCGGTGACCATGATCTTGTTCTGCTGGAAGCTGAAGCAGCCGACGTCGCCGAACGAACCGAGCTTCTGGCCGCGGTACGTGGCGCCGACGGACTGCGCGCAATCCTCCACCAGTTTCAGGTTTCGCCGGCTGCACACCTCCAGCACGCATCCTACATCGCCGACGCCACCCTGGAAGTACACCATGATCACCGCCTTGGTGCGCGGCGTGATCTTTCGTTCCAGGTCGGCCGGATCGAGGTTCAGGGAACGATCGATGTCGGCGAAGACCGGTGTGGCGCCGAGGGCTACGGGCGCCTGAAAGTCCGAGCGCCAGACCAGGGCGGGCAGGATGACCTCATCTCCCGGCCCGATCCCCAGGCCGGCCATGGCACAGTAGAGGGCGGCGCTGCCGCTGGTGACCGCGAGGGCGTGGGCGGCGCCAAAGTAGGCCCGAGCCTCGCGCTCGAAGTCGTTCACCATGTGAGGTTTGCCAGGGCCGTAGTCGCGGAACAGTGAGCGGCTGCGGATCACCTCCGTGACCAGGGCCAGTTCCTCCTCGCCGATGACAGACGCGCCCCACCAGGTGCTGGGAATGGGCCGGGTGCAGGCTTTCGAGCCGCCCTCCAAAGCCAGGGTCTCACGGATCATCTGCGGTCCTCGTCGGTCATGAGGTAGGCACACACTGGCAGCCCCCGGATCGATGCCCTTTCCGTCCGTGGGTAAGGCCTGGTCACCCGGCCGCCCTGTCCCTCACTGCAGCCCGACCAACTTGCCGATGGTCGCAAAACGCGGAAACCACTCACAGTGGCCGTCAATGAAGACGTAATTACGGCCAAAGTTGTGCGGCCAGCAGTTGTAGTAGTTCTGGTTATCGGCGGCGGCGCGGGAAAGTCCTCGGCCGATGTCCGGGGTATCATTCGACCCCTCGGTGAAGACAACGTAGGTGGCGGGCGGGCCAAGCAGGCCCAGGCGGTTCTTCCAGAAAGGACAGGCCCCGGACACCGTGGGCCGGGTGTTCCGGCACAGATCGCAGCTCATGCTGTAGTGCGGATAGACGCCCATCACGTTGGCGGCGGTGGAATAGGCACCCTGCCGGCTCGGACAGACCCAGACGTCGGAACTGCCGATGTAGGCCTGCAAGTCCATGGGGTAGTAGACGTTCGTGGCGCCGACGATACGGTACCAGGGCACGGTCCACTCGTCATTGTCCTGCGCATACATGAGGAAACCGAGCGCGACCTGCTTGCAGTTGCCGAGGCATGAAGTCTGCCGCGCCTTCTCCCTGGCCTTTGCCAACGCCGGTAAGAGCATGGCGGCCAGGATGGCGATGATGGCGATCACCACGAGAAGCTCGATCAGGGTAAACCTCGTCCGCTGAGCAGGTCTGGAGGTCGAGAGGTTCATGTTGCGGCCTTTCTCGTATTACCCACTAACCCACACCACGCCAGGATGAATTCAGCCGTCCGGTGGGGCTGAAGAACCCACTATGCCGACGCAGAGTATATCGTGCCTACTATCGTCTTTGCAATACCTTGGGTGTCTGTATTGGCAGAGAAATCACAGGCTTTTATATTTCAGGCCATGAACTCCAGGTTGGTCCAGCAGGCGGAGGAATCGACGCATGTCCTATCCCGGTAAGATGCTCGCTGATGGTCTGAGTGATGCGCCCGCGCTGGAGCTTCCGGCGCGGCAGTTGCTGGGCGCGGTCTGCGCCTGCGGCGGGGCGGCGTGCCCGTTGTTTGCCACCCCGGCCGCGGCGCTGGCGCTTCTCGCCCGGGTCAAAGCCGATCCGGCCCTCGCCATCCGCCTGACCTCCGACGCGGACCGCATTCCGCACTACACCCATCTCGGCGCAGACGACTACCCCGCGCTGGACCGCGAGGGCGTGCTCAACCGCCAGCGCGACCTCGGCGTGCTCCAGCGCCTCGGGCTGGCGCCAGGTGACACCCGCCGGGCGCGCTACCTCTATGAGCTGCTGTTCCAGCGGGTTGAGACGCCGTGGGGGATCTGCGCCTACGACACGCCCAACTGGGAGGGCTGCGCCCTGGCTCGGAGCGGCGCCTACGAGAGGGTCCGCGCCCAGGGTTGGACGGCCCTCGTGTATGACCGGCCCGCCGCGGACAAAGGCGAGGCGCGGCGGCTTAGCGTCGAGCGCATTCGGCGCGATCCCGTGCTCTGCCTTCGTCCACACCACCTCATGTGCATGAGTTGCTGGGTCGGAGACGGTAGCGGCGAAGGGACGCGCAGCAATGACACCCTCGACGAAGTCTACCGGCGCCTCTGCCGCGACCCCGAGGTCGAGATCAGGCTGGTCGAAGGCAACTGCGAAGCCTGCCACTGCTGCGACGGCTTTCACCCCGATTCCGGCCGCTGCGTTCATGCCGGCGGCCTCATCCGTGACTACAAGAAAGACCTCGACGTCTTCCAGAAACTCGGCCTCCTGCCCGGCGCTCAGATGAACGCGCGGAAGCTGCTGCTGCTGATCTACGAACGCATCCCCTCCACCACCGCCGTCTGCGGCTATGGCACCGGCGTAGTCACGGCGAACGAGTGGTCCGTCTGCGGCGGGCCGGAGGGCAACGCCGGCTACGCCAAGGCGCGCCAGAGCGTCAGGTTCTGAGGGGGGGCAAGCCCGGGGTGCAACCCACCCCTTGACCCCGATAGAAGGAAAAGCCGTAATAAGGGTAAACCGTATTATGGTTATCGCTACGGGGAGCTCCCCCATGGCTGTTTTAAGATAACGGGCACGCTTGCGGTTCGGTTCGGTGTCCCGCCTTCAGGCGGTCTTAGGCTGGGGGGATTCCGGCTTCCGCCCTGCGGGCGGCCCAGCCTATGGCTGGAAAGCCGGTACACCGAACCGGGCCGGCCCCGCCAGCGGC
>CAIZKT010000747.1:0-7965 GCA_903933565.1 uncultured Victivallales bacterium
AAGAGAGGCTTAGGATTTCTCCTAAGCCTCTCTAAGGTGGTAGCGGGGGCTGGATTTGAACCAACGACCTTCAGGTTATGAGCCTGACGAGCTACCGGGCTGCTCCACCCCGCAACATGTCTGAGATTTCAATCAGCTATACTCTACCCCTCGAGCGATCCAAGTCAAGAGCTGCGACGAGCTTTCCCGCAGTCTTGGTTCAGGCGAAATGCTGGCGCAAGGCCCAGAGGCCAAGGGCGGGGTTGCTGATGAAGAAGATCTCCTCGCCGTCAGGGAGCCGGTTACGGCCGTCGGCGAGGGTGCCGGGGTCGTAGCGTTTCAGCATGGCCTCGAGGTCACCGGCAAGGAAGCCGGCCTTTTCGATGGCGTCACGGGGCAGGCCTGGTCCCGGACAGTAGGTAATGCGGAAACGGCCCTCGCTGGAGCCGTGGATGAGGTGAGCGGCGGCGCTGAGGTTATTGCGGATGTCGTCGTATTGCTCGACGGCGGCGAGAGTGGCGGGGGTGCCGCGGTAGCCGTACTTACGGATGAGGCGATCGATTTCGGGGTCTTCACCGAATTCGCGCAGGCCAGGGGCCAGGACGATGAGGTCGCCGTGGTCGGCGATGACCATGCGGGTGCGGTAGACGCTCTTGTTACCGAGCCAGGTGCTCTTGAACTCGTGCGGATCGAGGTAGACGACGACCTTGCGGAGGGGTTGGTCGAGCAGGTCGAGATTGACTTTCTGGCTGAGGCGGGCGCCGGCGTTGAAGGTGGCCATATCGTCCCCGACATAGAGGCCGCGCATCTCCATCTTGGCGGTAGCGCGGTTCTTGGCCATGACCGTGAGGACGTAGACGATGGGCAGGTCGCGCAGGAAGGTCTCGCAGCCATAGTTAAACAGGCGGCGCACCGGGGTGTCGCTGCGGCCCATGATGCGCTCCATGTTGTAGACAGCGCCGAGGAAGTGGGAGCGGTTGATCAGGTCAGCGCCGCCGACGCCGACCATGATATTCTTGGTGTAGTTGGCCATGCCGACGACTTCGTGGGGCACGATCTGGCCGACGGAGAGGATGAGGTCGTAGCCATCGAAGAGGAGGCGGTTGGTCTCGACGCGTACGGGGTAGTCGAGTTTGCCTTCGGACCACTCGTGCAGGAGCTTCCCGGGCACGTCGCCGAGGTAGCGGACGTCGCGGCGCCAGTCGTGGACGCGAAAGCGCTCGAGGGGGATGTCCGGGCCGAACATGGTCCGGATCTCCTTTTCGGTCATGGCGAAGTGGGTGCCGAGCGCGGGGAGGATGTCAACCTGAACCTGGGGGCCAAGCAGGGCGTAGAGGATAGCGGTCAACTCGCCCGCGTTGGAGTTAAAGCGGGTAAAATCCGGCGGGATGATGAGGACTTTGCGCAGCGGTCTCCCGATGGCCGCAATGGCCTGGCGAAGAAGCGCCTCTTTGTCTTGCCGGGTCAGGGCGAGGGTGTCGCCGCTGCGTTCTGCGAAGGTGGCCATGCGCACGGGTCTCCTAATGATGGGGGGAACGGGTTGCCCCCGGCCGGCGGCCTTGTCTCTGGCAGGCGCCAATATAGCTCCATGGCAGGCGCTGGGTAGAGGTGATCTCAGCGACGGTCGTCATGCCAGTGAAGCCTGGCGCCCGGATCCGCCAGCACGCTTGCCTTTCCGCTCTGCTGGCCTACCTTTGCCCCTTCCAAGCCATCCGGCAGGTGGAAGGGGCTCGCGCCAAGGCGCCGGAGCGCAGAGAAGAACGGAGAAAGCAATGATCCATCGACTTGGTTTTAGCGGCGTGCTGAGTGTCGTACTGGTCAGCGCTGCTCTCGTCGGCGCGGCCGAGGCGCCCGGTTTCTGGCCGCGCTGGCGCGGCCCCAATGACAATGGCGTAGCCCCCGCAGGCAATCCACCGACGCAGTGGAGCGAGACGCTCAATGTGCGCTGGAAGACCGCGATCCCGGGGCTGGGGACCTCGACCCCGATTATCTGGGGCGACCTGGTCTTTATCCTGACCGCGGTTCCCGCCGGCCCGCCGACCACCGCCACCACCACTACTGCGGCGGCCTCGCCCGCCGGCCGGCCGGCCACCGCCACCACTGCCGCCGCCACTGCCGCCGCCGCGCCAGAGGCCAAGCGCGGGGAACCGCCCAACCTCGCGAAACCCGGCGAACCTTACGAGTTCCTAGTCATCGCCCTGGATCGCGCTACGGGCGCGCTGCGCTGGCAGAAGCAGGCCTGCAAGGAAGTGCCTCATGAGGGACACCATCTGGATCATGGGTTCGCCTCGGCCTCGCCCGTCACCGACGGCCAGCACCTCATCGCCAGCTTCGGCTCCCGCGGCGTCTACGGCTATGATCTTGAAGGTAACCTGAAGTGGGAGAAGCGCTTGGGGCAGATGAAGACGCGCAACTCCTTCGGCGAGGGAAGTTCGCCGGCCCTGCACGGCAACACGGTGATTGTGGTCTGGGACCACGAAGGCGATGACTTCATCGTGGCGCTTGATAAGAGCACCGGCCAGGAGCTTTGGCGGCGGCCGCGGGAGGAGCCCACGAATTGGACCACGCCCTTGGTGGTGGACCACAACGGCCGCACGGAGGTGATGGTCAACGGCACGCAGCGGATCCGCAGTTATGACCTTGCCACGGGCGAGCTCTTGTGGGAATGCGCCGGCATGACGTTGAACGCGATTCCCACACCGCTGGTCGGTCCGGAGCTGGCGTACTTCACCAGTGGTTTCCGCGGCAGCGCCCTGCTGGCGATCAAGCTCGGTGGTAAGGGCGATCTCACCGGCACCCCGGCCATCGCCTGGCAGCGCAAAGGCGGCACGCCCTACGTGCCGTCGGCCCTGCTCTACGGCGATTTTCTCTACTTCCTGGCCGACAACAACGCCCTGCTCACCTGCCTGGACGCGGCTACCGGCAAGGCGCACTTCGAGGGCCAGAAGCTGCCCGAGATGAAGGGCATGTACGCCTCGCCGGTGGGCGTTGCTGAGCGCGTCTACCTGGCCGGGCGCGCGGGCAAGACAACCGTCATCCGGCGCGGCCCCGCCCTGGAGATCCTGGCCTGCAACACCCTCGACGACCGTTTCGATGCGTCGCCGGCGGTAGCTGGCGACGCCCTCTTTCTGCGCGGCCACCGCAGCGTCTACTGCATCGCCGCACCGTGAGGGCCACGGCTGGACAGCGAACGGGCCGCAGCGAGACCGGAGATTGCGGCGGGGGGTTTACGGCGTTGCTGACGATCACCACGGCAAGGAGAGGAAGCGCAGCATGAAAACCAGAGCGTTGCTGGCGGCGACGGTACTTCTGCTTTCGAACCCGGGGTTCGCCGCACCGCAGGTGCTGATCGACACCGACTTCGGCGGGCCGGGCAAGGCCTTCTCCGACCTCAATGCCGAGAAGGGCACCCGCATCACCGGTTCGCTTCCTGAAGGCTGGAGCGAGAACACCGGCTGGAAGAGCAAGGTCCTTGCCGAGTACACGCCGACCAGCGAGGCGGGCTGCCGTTTCTTGCGCATCACCCAGACGTCCGGCGATGGCTTGCAGTTCACCTATGCCCTGCCGGGGATTGAGAAAGAGTCGGGGTACTACCGCCTGAGTCTCACGGCCCGCAGCGTCGTGGGCGCCACCCTGGGGGTACGCTTCGTTCCGGCGCCGTACACCACGGTATGGTCGGCGGACCCGGGCCTGGGCGCGGCCTGGCGCGACGTCTCCTATGACTTCCGTCTGGCGCCTCAGTCGACCGAGCTCGGGCTTTACCTGTACCTGGTCGGCAATGGGGTGCTTGACCTGCAGAAGCTCAAGCTGGTCAAGCTCTCTGAGCAGGATCTGATTGCGGAGATCAAGGCGAAGTATCCCGACGCAGGGCGGGGCAATCTGGTGCGCCTCTCACGCTTCCCGCTGGGTTTGCAGAGCGGCTGGTCGATCGACCGCGACTACTCCGACGGAGATCAGGTGCAGGTTGACAGCGACGCCAGCGTGCCCGGCCCCAGCGGCTGCCCGGCGCTGCGGATTAAAGCGCCGCAAGGTATCCGCGTCTACAGCGCTCCCTTCGCGACGCCGTGGAGTTTCGAGCCGCATGTGCTCAGCTTGGCGGTTCGGGGCGACTGGGACGGCAAGCTGAGCGTGGCCGGCGGTAAGGGCGAACTGTGCGCCAACCAGCCGTTGAAGAGCAGCGGCGCCGAGTGGCAACGCTTGGAGCTGACCTTCAAGCCGATCCTGCTGGCGCCAGCGCAGCATCTGCGGATCGAAGGTAAGGGGACGCTGTGGATCGACAGCCTGCAGGTCGAGCACGGCAGCAAAGCGACGGCCTACGCTCCGCCGAGGCCGGTCGAGGTCTCACTGGCGCTGTCGCCCTCGGACGCCGCGGCGGCCAGAGTGGTTTTTGCCGACGAGCCGCTGTCGATGCAGTACGCGGTCGTCGGTTCGTGCCCCGGCGCTCTGCTCAAGTCGCGGCTGGTGACCCTGTACGGCGATCAGAGGCTCCTGCCGCCGGTGCAGCTCGGTCCGGATCGTCTCAACCGCGGGACGCTGACCGGCGAGGCCTTCGCGCCACACGCCTTCGGCGCGTACCGCCTGGAAGCGTGGGTTGAGGACGCGGCCGGGCAGAGGCTGAGCGCGGAGAATGAAGTGGTTCTCTACCGCCTGCAACGCCCGCGCTACTGGGGCCAGGATGCGCCCGCCTCGTTCTTCGGGACCCACACGCTTTCGACCCACCGGCACCTGACGATGGCGAAGGCCGTGGGCTGCAACTGGGTGCGCCTCCACGACGCCGGAACCAAGTACATCGGCTGGTCTTTCCTCGAGCCGGAGAAGGGCAAGTGGCAGTTCCGCGACGCCGACTTACAGCGCTACCGGGACCATCGCCTGAAGATCCTGGGCCTGCTCTCCACCAGCCCCGGGTGGGCCAGCAACCTGGGCAAGCCCTGCAGCGGTTACTTCGACCGTTACCTCGAACCGGTGAATCTGGAGGATTGGGCGAACGCGGTGCGCACCATCGTAGCGCGTTACCGTGACCTGATCGACAGCTACGAAATCTGGAACGAGCCCTGGGGCAGCGCCTTCTGGAGCTGGACGTTCGATGAGAAGCAGGGCACGACCTGGAATGACCACTATGTCCCCAGCAAGACCCCGTCGGCGGACTACGCGCGGCTGCAGAAAGTGGCCTACGGCGCCGCCCACGAGGTGTACCCGCAGGTGACTATCGTCGGGTTTAACACCTACGGCGCTGAGAACGGGACAAAGTGGACGAAGGACGTCCTCGACTTTGGCGGGTTGGAGACCTGCGACGCGATCTCTTACCATCACTATGAGAGTACCCTGACGGGCTTTCCTGGCGATGCCACGGAGAAGGCCTACAAGGCGGCGTTGGGGCCGATCATCGACAAGCTGGGAAAGGTGCCCAAGCCGGTGTGGATGAGCGAAGGCGCGCCGCTGTCGGGTGATGTCTCCAACGGCTTCTACCGCGCCACGCTGCCCTACGAGAACGGCAATGACAACTGGCGCATCGCCGACCGCCTGGTCCGCTACCTGGTCAGCCGACGCGCCAGCGGCGAGACGCGGGCCTTTCTGTATACGATGCACGGCCAGAGCACCTTCGGGGGAGCGGTGGACTGGTCCACCCTGATTACGGCCGAGGGCTACCTGCACCCCTCGGCCGCGGCCCACAGCGCCCTGGCCTGGCTGCTGGAGGACACCGAGTACGTCAGGCTCCTGACCCTGGCCGATGGCGTCTATGCCTACCTGTTCGCCGGTTCTGGCCGGGCCGTAGCCGCGGTGACGTCCAGTCCGACGCACGCGGCCTATCGGCTTCCCAGCTCGACCGCGGTGCAAGTGCTTGACCTCTTCGGCAATGCGGTCACGCCCGGCGCAAGCCTCGAGGACCGGGTCTGTTACGTCGCCTGCAACACCGGCATGGCGCCGTTGGAGGCCGCGCTTGGGGTGAAGTGACCGGGGCGCCCGACGCCGAGGCCTTGCGGAGCCGAGCGGCAAGGCCGGGCGGTGCCTGCCCTCACGCCTGGCGGCGGTTCTCGAGATCACTCCAGCGCTCGTAGAGGGTCTTCACGCTGGCGCGGGTGCCCTCGAGCTGGCTGAGTAGGGCCGCGGCCTCGGCCCCGTGCTTCTGGTAGAAATCCGGTTTCGAGAAGAGGGTTTCGAGGCGGGCCACCTCGGCCTCCGCAGCCTCGATGGCGGCTTCCATACCCTCGAGTTCCCGCTGCTCTTTCCAGGAGAGGCCCGTGCGCGGCTTCTTCGGCAGGGCGGCCGCGGTGGCGGCCTCCGCCCGCGCCGCGGCCCCAGCGGCGGCAGTCAAGGCGGCGTCACGCTTTTCGCGGTAGTAGTCGAAATCCCCGGGCTGGAAGACGACCCCGTCCGTTTCGAAGGCCAGGATGCCGGTACAGACGCGGTTGAGGAAGAAGCGGTCGTGGCTGACCAGGATGACACAGCCCGCGAATCCGGCCAGGGCGGTCTCGAGGACCTGGAGCGTGGAGAGGTCCAGGTCGTTGGTGGGTTCGTCGAGCACCAGGACATTGCCGCCATCCTTGAGGATCTTGGCCATGAGCAACCGGCTGCGCTCGCCGCCGGAGAGCTGACTGACCTGGGTGAGAATGCGGTCGTCGGTGAACAGGAAGCGGCGCAGGTAGGTCCAGACCGTGACCCGTTCGGTGCCGATCTGGACGTGTTCCCTGCCGTCGGCAATCTCCTGGATGACCGTGCGCTCGTCGTTGAGGTGCAGGCGGTGTTGATCGATGAGGTTGAAGCGGACATTGTCGCTGACGCGCACGCTTCCCGCCGTGGGCGGCACCTCGCCCAGCAAAACCCGCAGCAGCGTGGTCTTGCCGCAGCCATTGCGGCCGATGACGCCGATGCGGTCGCCGGGTTTGATGACCAGATCCAGGCCGCGACAGAGTGTCCGACCCCCCATGGCAAAAGCGAGGTTCTCGCAGTCGATGGCGCGGTCGCCGAGGCCCTCAGCCGGCGGGATGACGAGGTCGACGTCGCGTTCGCGTTCGGGTGGAATGCGGTTGGCGATGTCGTAGTAGCGGTCGACCCGGCTCTGCGATTTAACGGTACGGCCCTTGGGACCGCGGCGGATCCAGTCGATTTCATTGCGCAGGAAAGCCTGGCGCTTGGACTCCATGACTTCGGCCTGCTCTTCGCGCTCGGCCTTAGCTACCAGGTAGTCGGTGTAGTTGCCTTCGTACCCCTCCAGTTTGCCGTTCGCAAGATCGAGGATGCGGGTGGAGCTGCGGTCCAGAAAGGTGCGGTCATGAGTGACGACGAGGCAGCCGCCCAGAAAGCGCAGCAGCCAGTCTTCGAGCCATTCGATGGACTCGGTATCGAGGTGGTTGGTGGGCTCGTCGAGCAGCAGCAGGTCGGGCTGGCCGATGAGGGCGCGGCAGAGGGCGGTGCGGCGCCGTTCGCCCCCGGAGAGAGTGCCCGCGAGACGGTCGAGGGGGGGCGCTTCGAGGTGTTCCATGAGCTTGGCACGGCGCACGTCGAGATCCCAGCCACCGAGGGCCTGGATGCGGTGTTCGAGCGTGTGGCTCTCGTGGGAATCGTGCGGCGCGGCTTCGAAACGCCGGATGAGATCGAGCACATCACGCACGCCGGCAAAGATGTTGTCGCCCACGCTGGCATCGAGATCGAGCGTAGACTGCTGCGGCAGGTAGCCGATGCGCAGATCGCGGCGGCGCTGCAGCTCGCCGCGGTCGGGCGCGTCAACCCCGGCCAGCAGGCGCATCAAGGTGGACTTGCCGCAGCCGTTGCGGCCCAGCAGACCGACGCGCTCGCCGGCGTGAATGGCCAAGGTGGCATGGTCCAGGACGACCTGCAGCCCAATGCGGACCTCGAGGTCGCGACCCTGCACAAGTACGGGAAGAGGTTGGGGGTCCATGAGTGCCCATAAGGTAAACCTCCGAGGCGGCAATGAAAGCGGGGGCGCATGTCAGTTCCGTAGGGGCTTCTGTTTCGATCGTCTCCGCG
>CAIZKT010000748.1:0-5821 GCA_903933565.1 uncultured Victivallales bacterium
CTGGATCTGGCAGGCGTCTGGCCTGACCCCGCTTGCCTCCCTGGAGCCCGCGATGCCCAGCCCGTTTCGGGCGGGTTCGCGGTATCCCCAGAGACGGCGGAAGCCCCGGCCGTGCCGGGGCGGACCGCCGGCTCCAATGCGCCTACCGCCCGGAAAAAGGAAACAGCCCTGGGCGGAGCCTGGGCGCGGTTGAGGGACTAGGCTTGTCGGGCTATACTGGGCGGCATGGACTATCGCCAAGTGATGAGTCGGCACGGCGTGTCATGGCAGGCGCACCGGGGCGGCGGCGGCCATGAGCGTCCCGACAACACGCTCGCCTCCGCCCGCTACGGTTGGGACCTCGGTGGCATTCCGGAATTGGATGTCCGGCGTACCGCGGATGGCGTCATGGTATGTTTGCACGACGCCACGCTGGCCCGCACCACCACGGCCCCGGCTGGCCTGCGCGGGGTGCCGCTGTCCGGCCTCACCCTCGACCAGATCAAGCCCTGGGATGCCGGGGCGCCGTTTGACCCGTGCTATGCTGGGGAGCGCGTGCCGACTCTGGCCGAGCTGTTCGCCGAGCTGGCCGGGCGCCCCGAGCGCAGCGTCTACCTGGACCTCAAGGACGTGGACTTGCCTGACCTGGCGCGGCTGATCGCCACGCATGGTGTCGGGGGTCAGCTCATCGTCTGCAGCCCGCTGGCCAGCCAGTGCCAGGCCATGCGCGCGCTGGGCGAGGGTCTGCGGACGATGCTTTGGCTGGGTGGCTCCCGCGAGTGCATTCTGGACGCTTTTGCCACCTGCGGTCGGCAGGGCTTCGCCGGTCTGGACCAGGTCCAGTTTCACCTCAACGATGCGGCGGGCGCGCCGGAGTGGCCCTGGCAGATCACGCGGGCCGATCTGGCCGCGGCGCTGGCGGTGTGCCAGCTCGCTCAGGTCGACCTGGAGGTGCTTCCCTGGCACTTTGCGACGGCCGGTATTCATGCCCTGCTCGACCTGGGTATCCGCTGGTTTGCCACCGATGAACCGCGCCGTTTTGCCGAGGCGGTGGCGGGGTGGGGGGTGACCGGGCCGGCGCCCGGCGGTGGTGTGGTGGGCGCTTTCGGGTAAGGGAGTCAGCATGCACCCGATTACGGTTCTCTGTCTTGGTGTGGCGGCGGGCGCCAGCGTGCTCGCCAAGGATCTTTACGTGTCGAACCAGGGCCGCGACGGCAACCCTGGCACGCGGGAGCAACCGCTGGCCTCGGTGCAGCAGGCGCTGGCCGGGCTGCGGGGTGGGGAGGCCGGTACCATCTGGCTGGGGGCAGGGGAGTATTATGTCGGAGATGGCCTGGTGCTCGACGCCTCGCCCGGCAAGCCCGCGTCGGCCGCGATCACGATCCGTGCCGAGGTGCCGCACCAGGCCCGTCTCACCGGCGCCCGGCAGGTCACCGGCTTCCGACCGCTGACCGCCGCCGAGGCTAAGAGTCTGATCTCGGTGGAGGCCCAGAAGAAGGTGCTGGTTGCCGACCTCAAAGCCCTCGGCTTCCCCGCCCTGGGCAAGTTGCCCGATGCCTGCCGCGCTCCGGGCTGTGAGGAGCTCTTCTTCGGCGAGTTGCCCATGCAGTCGGCGCGCTGGCCGAACGAAGGTTTCAGTGCTTTCACGGAGGTCATTGATGCCGGCGCCTCGGACCCGATTCACTGGGTGACCCGCGAGGTTTACCGCCCCGGGTCGTTCCGCTTCCCCTCGGACCGGGCCCGGCTTTGGGACTTCGGCCGCGGCGTTTATTTGCACGGCTTCTGGTGCTACGAGTGGGCGGATGAGGTGCTGAAGGCGGCGAGCTACGACCCCGCGACGGGTGAACTGCGCCTGGCGGCCAAGCACGGGTACGGCATCGGCAATCCCCACGACAAGCAGTCGAAGCGCAACTTCTATGCGCTGCACGTGTTCGAGGAACTCGATTGTCCGGGCGAGTACTACCTCGATCGTCAGGCCAATCTGCTCTACTTCTGGCCGCCGGGTGAGGTGACTTCCGCCCCGGCCCGCGTCTCGCTCTGTCGCCAGCCGTTGTTCAAAGCCAGCAACGTCACTGGCCTGGTCCTGCGCGATCTGGTTCTTGAGAATGGTTGTGGCTGGGCCGTGCAACTCGAGGGCTGCGTCAACAGCACCGTGGAGAACTGCCTGGTCCGCAACCTGGGGCTCGGTGGCATTAACGTCTCTGGCGGCCAGAACAACCAGATCGTACGCTGCGAGGTGACGCGCACCGGCGCCCAGGCGATCTCGCTGACCGCTGGTGACCGGAAGTCGCTGACCCGAGGCAACTGCTCGGTGGTCGGCAACCACCTGCACCATCTCGGGCGCTACGATTGGGGCGGCGGTCGCGGAGTTGTGCTCGGCGGCTGCGGTAACCGCGTGGCGCATAACCTCATCCACGATTGCCCGACGGGCGCCGTGGCCTACGGCGGCAATGAGCACCTGCTCGAGCTGAACGAGGTCCACCACGTCTGCCAGCTCTACTCCGATGTCGGCGTTTTCTACACGGGAAGGGATTGGGCTTCGCGCGGCAACGTTGTCCGCTGGAACTACATGCATAGCAATACGAACAATCATGGCACGGGCTCCCAGGCGATCTACCTGGATGACTGCGACAGTGGCGACGAGATCATTGGGAACATCGTCTTCGGCGGCGTCGGTCGTGGGGTTCTGCTTGGCGGCGGCCGCGACAACACGATCCGCGGCAACCTCTTCATCGATCTGCCGCGGGGGATCCACGTTGATGCGCGGGGGCCACGGGGCATCACTCTCGACCGGCCGGGATCGTGGAATCTTAAGGCGAGATGTGAGGAACTCGACTACCTCTCGCCGCTCTGGCGTGGACGATACCCGAAACTCGCCAGCGTGCTGGACGAGCAGCCGCTCCTGCCCCTGGGTAACGTGATGCGGGGCAATATCTTCATCGGCTGCAAGGAGCCCTTCGCCCTGAGCAAAGACGTCAAAGCGGAATGGCTCACCCGCGAGAACAACCCCGAGTGGCAGATCGCGGACTTTCCCTTCCTGCCGGCGTCGGCCGCGGCCGGCACCCTCGACCTGACGCGCCTGGCCGAAATCTGGCGGGGGCTGCCTGAATTCGAGGCTATTCCCGTCGAGAGGATCGGCCCCAAGGGGATGTAAGGCGCGGGCAGCACTCCCGAAAGCGACACCATCAGAGAGGGCAGAACGCATGACCACGGAACAGCCCTTGGCGAGGGCCGCGATCGAAAGCGGTTTCAAAGCCGATGTGGGACGGCTCTTCGCAAACCTGATCACGGCTCTGGCCACGGCGGAGACGACCCCCGCGGCCGCGGACCAGGCTACCGCGGCGTTCCGCCGGGGCTACGCCCAGTCCAGGCTTGCCTTCGAACGCGCCAGCGCGGTCATCGACGAGGGTGGGAATTGAAGCAGCGCTGGCCAGGGCGGGTTATTCTTGAAACAGCCCTGAGCGCTGGCGGCTGGCGCCAGAGTTCGGTGCGGAGCATGGTAAGCGGAGCGCGCGGCAGAGCCGCGCGCCATTCCTAAGGAGCATGACGACATGAAGACAGTAATCGGTTTCAACGGTAGTCCGCGGCCCTTGGGCAATACCGGTCGGTTGGTCAAGGCGGTGCTGAGTGGGGCCGAGGAGGCCGGCGCCAAGGCGCGCTATGTGCATCTGGCGGCGCTGAAGTTCAGCGACTGCACGGCCTGCATGAACTGCCGCCAGCATCCCGCCTGCGTGCAGCCCGACGACATGAGCAAGATCGTCCAGGACATCTTCCACGCCGACGCCATCGTGCTCGGCTCGCCGGTCTACATGTGGCAGGTCACCGGACTGGCGAAGCTCTTCATGGACCGTCTCTACCCGGTGCTTGGTCCCGACTATACCACCCGCCTGACGCGCAAGCCGAAACTGGTTCTGGCGTTCACCCAGGGCCATCCGGACGCGGCCTACTTCAGACCCTACTTCGAGCAGACCAAGGCGGTGCTGAGCTTCCTTGGGTTCACGGTCACGGACATTATCTCGGCCGTCGGCACCCGGGCCTCGGATGACATTGAGAAGCAGACCGAGGTGCTGGCGCAGGCTCGGGCGGCAGGCGGACGGCTGGTCTGACGCTGGCGCTTGTATGGGACTTGCAGCAACCTCGTATGACACCAGGCGCTTCCCATTCCGCCCTTCGTCCGCCGCAGCGGACGCAGGGCGTTGGAGGGCGCCGCTGCGTCGGCGCCGCGGCGGCCACGCAGGGCCGCCCTCCCGGCGATCCGGCACGTACCGGCCGGATCGGAATGGGAACCGCGTCGGCACGTCTCATTTCGGTATGTCCGGCCCCAGCCGGGGGCCAGGCTGAACCCTGAACCCTGAACCCTAGGACCTGAGTAGTCACCACGCACGGAACTGACCTGCGTCCCCAGGCCCTCTTGACCCTTGACGGCGAGGGTGTAAGCTGGGTTGTTTGCCCGGTCCGGCAAGGCCCGGGACAGCAGGTCTCGCGCCGAGGGCGCGGACTGCCGTTGCACGTGGGATCGCGATTGAGGCAGGCAAGGTCAGGCAACCGGGCGACTCAGGCAGGAGAACACCGTCATGCTTATCCCGAAAGTCGGTTTTGTCGTCTATGGCGTGCATAAGGATGGTCTGAAGGACCCCATGGGCACGCCGTTCATCGATGAGGCCCTGGTGGCCCAGGCCAAGGGAGCCCTGCGGCAGGCCGGGCTGGAGTTGGTCGAATACGGCCTGGTGGTGGCCAGCAAGAGCGAGGCGCGAGAGTGCTTCGCGTCCTTCAAGAAACGGGACGACATCGACGCGCTGGTGCTGTTCAGCGGCACCTGGGTATGGGCCGCGCATCTGGTCGGTGCTCTGCGCGATTTCGCGGGGTCGGGCAAGGGCATCGTGCTGTGGACGAATCCCGGGTCACAAGGTTGGCGGCCGGTGGGCGGCCTGGTCATGCATGGAGCGCTTAAGGAGATCGGGCTCACGCACCGCTTCGTCTACGGCGCCTGGGAGGAGCCGGCCGAAGTCGCTCGCATCGCGGCCTACTGCCGTGGCGCGGCGCTGCGGACGCGGCTGAACCTGAGCACTATCGGCGCCTTTGGCGGTCGCGGCATGGGCCAGACCTGCGGCGTGGCGGACCCCTCGCAGTGGATGAAGGTCTTCGGGGTCGACATCGACTCGCGCGATACGACAGAGCTCATCCGCACGGCCGAGAGCGTGCCGACCAAGGCCGTGGCCAAGGCCCGCAAGGAGATGCAGCCCTACTTCCGCATGCCGGTGCCTGAGGGCGATGCCGCCGAGCGCTCCATCCGGCTCTACCTGGCGCTCAAGCAGATCATCGCCAAAGAGGGCTTCGACTTCTATACCATCCAGTCCTTTCCTGGCTTCGGCGATGACTACTGCGCCACCTGCTTTGCCCAGAGCATGATGCTGCAGGCGGGTGTGGGCACCTCGACCCTGAGCGACTTCAACACCGCCATGACCGTGAAGCTGCTCACCGATCTGAGTCGGGACCCGGTCTACTACGGAGATTTGCAGCACATCGATAAGGCGGCCAAGGAGATCAAGATCATTGGCGACGGGGCCTGTCCGCCAGCGCTGGCGGGCAAGCTCGGCCCGGCGGGGTTTGCCGAGCATGGGATTCCCACCGAGGGCGATGCCGGGGGCATCTCGGTCGAGCTGGTCTGCAAGCCTGGGCCCGGCGTGCTCGCTCGCCTCGGCCGCAATGACGGCCAGTTCGAGCTGGTCGTCACTCGCTGCACCGTCTTCGAACCTGCGGCCAAGACCCTCAAGAAGCGCCGTGAGGAGTGCCAGATCCCCTTCTGGCCGCATGCCTTCGGTACTGTCCATTGCGATGTCGA
>CAIZKT010000749.1:0-4919 GCA_903933565.1 uncultured Victivallales bacterium
CCGCTCCATGCCTGCCGGGGAGCGCCGACCGTCGGGTCGGCTCTGGCCGCGAGCCGCGGCCGCTCCATAGCTGATCGCCGACTCACGGGGCGGCTCCGTAGGCGATCACCTGCCCCGCGGCCGTGCCCAGCGCGATCCCGGCCTGGGCGCCCGTGCTCCAGGCGCACTCGGCCACTGGCCGACCCCGCACCACGGCCTCGGCCAGCACCTTACCCAGCGCATCGAAGAGCAGCACCTGTCCGCCATCGCAGGCCACATAGAGAACTCCGGCGCCCGGCGTGCCGGCCGGCAAGGCCCGCAAGCAATTCGGGGGTGTCGGCATCGCCTTGGACCAGCGCCGCTGGAGGGTGCAGTCCAGCACGGTCAGCAATCCTGAATCCAGCGCTACGGCGATCTCGCAGCGGCCATCGCCGTCGAGGTCTTCCACGGCGAGGTCGCGCACATTCCGGTAGGGGATGCTCTTTCCCGGCCCGATCTGGGCATTGTAGCGGGCCTGCCCGTCGAGGCCCCAGACGGTGATACGGTTCCAGAAGCCATTGATCTCGCTGACCACCTCGGGCTGGCCATCGCCATCGAGGTCCTTCAGCACGATGTGATCGCGGCTCATGGTGGCCCAGCCGGTGACCTCCGTATGGCCGGCCGGCACCGAGCCGAATCCCGCGCCGGTCACGGCCAGGGTCTTGTTGTTGACGATGGCCAACGTGTGCGAGTCGGTAGGCTGCCGGGCGATGAGCAGGTCGCGGGAGGCATCCGCGTTCTGACGGATGGCAAAGCGCCAACCCGGCCCCCAGAAGACGGGCAGCCGTTTGCTCAGGGTGCCGTTGGCAGCGAGAATCTCGAGCGTGCAGGCGCTACCCACAAAGCACTGCGTACCGCCCTCGAGAAAGGCGCCCGTGTCCAGTCCGTAGATGCCGGGGCTGGCGCTCTTGAACCAGTATTGCTTGGCGGCCTCCCAGACCGCTCGGTCCATCTCACTGACAAAGGTCCAGGCGAGCGTGCCATCGGGGCGGAAGGCGAGCACTTTCTCATCGGCGCAACCAACCAGCAACAGCCCAGCCTCCGGCCACCAATGCAGGGCGCGAATGTCTCCTTGAGTCGACATCTTCCCGACCACGGCGCCGCTGCGGTCGAGGCCCGTGATCTCGCGGGCGCTGGCAGCGTAGAGGCGGTCGCCGCCCGCCTCGAGGGCCACAATCGGCGCGCCGCAGTCAACCGCAAAGAGCGCTTTGAGCGCCGTGGCCGCCGAGCGGGCCAGCGCGGCAGCTGGCGCCACGGCGGGCGGGGCCGCGCTGGCCTCGCGGCAGAGGTCGTTCAACGCCGCCGCGACCGCGGTGACGGTGTCCGCCGCCGGTCGGGCGGCCTCGAGGCGGTGTTCCCCCACCGGCAGATCCACGCTGACCAGGCCGTCGACGGGAGCTGTCTCCCGACCCGCCAGCCGGACCGCTGCCGCGCTGGTGAAGGCCAGCCGGGTCGGCACGCGACAGGCCACCAGCAGCGTCCCGCCGGACCAGTCCCAATCCACGTCCGCGGCGGGCTCGGCCCGCAGCGCCAGACCGGCCAACGCCAGCGCCGTCAGGCCGCGAGCCGAAACGCCCTCGGCGGTCACCACCACCATCTCCCCGGCGCTCCCCGCATACGAACCGGCCAAGGCCAGGGCGGCCTGCGGCGTCCGCAGCGCGACCGCTTCGGGCGCGAGGCGGCGGCAAGACAGGGGTTGCCGGGTCGCGTCCGGGGTGGACGCCAGTAGGGTAAAATCGGTCTGGCGCTCGCCGGCTTTGACCGGGCCGCTCCAATCCAGGCGCACCAGCCCGGAACCCTGCGCCGCTTCCGCGTCGGCCGGACAGAGCATGAAGGCTGACGACGGCGCCGCCGCCGCCGCGCCCTTGGCCTGCAGGGCGACGCCGCTCAGGCCGATGTAACAGCGGTCCAGACCCTCGCGGCAGCGGCGGGCTTCCACCCGCAACACATGCGGCCCAACCGCGAGGCGCTGCGGGCCGAGCGAGAGGCGCGCCGGCACCGCCGCGGAGGCGTAATGGTCGCACTCTGCCACCACCTCGCGACCGTCCAGCAGCAGGCGCACAAAACCGCGGTCGCTGTAGTGCAACAGATCGGCATGAACCTCGCCCTCGAAAGGCGCCGCCAGGGTGAAGGTCTGTTCGATGTAGTCCCCCGGCCGCATCGCCTTCACCATGCGGATGCCCAGCGTCGGCAGGTCGATCAGGCTGCGCGCCGCGTCGTCGTTGGAGGGGCGCGAGGTGCAGGGGCTGGCGAGCGCGGGAAACAGGGTCCAGCCGGGGAGTGCCGTCTCGGCGGCGTTGCCGCGGAAAACCACGGCGCGCCGCTCGGCGTCCCAGGCGCCGCCCACCGTCTCCCACGACGTCTGGCGCGCCAGGTTGGCGCTGTCGGCGCGATAGTCAAGACGGTCCGCGATCACGGCCCAGGCCCCGGAGCGCAACAGCAGCGACCGCCGCCAGGTGCAGAACGGCAAGCGCGGCACCTCACCCACCACCCAGGCCGAGCGGCCCAGCACGTCGGCCCGCTTCAGGGCGGCGTCCATCGGCGCCACCGGCTCGACCATGCCGTCGGCGCGGGTCTGCACCTGCGTCCCGTAACCCTTGAGCAAGGTGTTGCCGGCCAGGCGAAACTCGAGCAGCGCGAAGGTATGATGCGGGTTGCGACCGCCGCCGTTGTGCCCTTTCACCAGCACGTAGTCGCCGCTGCGGTCCAGCGCGCTGCGGAAGCTCCCCCAGAGAAACGACTCTTCGAGCGGGATGCCGCTGCCCCGGGTCTGCCAGAGCGGTTTCGGCATGGCCTGGAGGGTCCAGCGCTGCAGTAACTCCGTGGGCGGGCGCGGCGCCAGCGTGTCCGTCCAGAATGACTGTCCCAGGCGCAGGCCCTCGGTGCTGATCCCGGTTTGCTGGCGGTAGAACAGCCAGCGGCCGTCCCCGGTCAGGTACGCGGTCCGCTGTAGGAAATTCAGCGACGAGGCCTTCAAACCCCAGTCGTTCTCGCTGCCGGTAAAGAGTACATCCTGGGTGCGCAGCGCCTCGGCAAGATGCCCTTGGTCGAGCCCGGAACGGTCGCCGCTGAGGATCATGTAGTCGACGATCGGATCGTAGTAAGAAGTGTACCAGAACAGGTGATCGTTGGCCCCCGCCAGCCAAGGGCTGTTCCGCAGGGCGGAGTAGTAGATGCGGCAAGACTCCAGACTGCACGTCCATACCGGATCGGGGTAATCCTTACCGAAGTAGCGCGCCAGCACGTACAAGCTGGTGGCCGACCAGTCGCGGTGACGGTCGCCTACATACGCCGGCGGCGTGCGCAGGCCATAGACGCGCTCAACGGCCCGGTGCCGTAACTGCCGGGAGAAGGCGTTGCTGACCTTGAGCCGAATCTCATCCGTGAAGCGCGGACTCTCTTCGATCAGGTCCCAGAACAGAATCATCATGTGCGCCGAGTAGTGGTACGGCCCGGCCAGCGGCTCAAGCTTGTTCTCGATGCGCTCGCCGTCCAACTCCTCGATCTCCTTGATGGCCGCGGCATCCGGGAAGGCCAGGCGCAGGAACTCGTCCGCAAAGCGCGCCTCGCCCGTCATGTAGTACAGGGCCATGGCTTTGCTGATGACATTCCAGCCGAAGTAACCGCTCGAGCCGTAGAAGCGAGACTCCTCCCAGACACGGGCGTCAGCCACCTTCTCCGGCGGCACCCTTCCCTCCCCCAGGCGGATGTCGGCAATCCAGCCGAGGGTCAGGTCGTTGCCGGCCCTGGCGGGAAGCGCCTCGATGAGCGCCGCCCCACGCGCCGCGGCGGCCTGCACCCCCGCGGCATCGCTGCCGCCAACCAGGATCGCATTGATGCCGTTGCCAAAGGGGTTATGGAGGCTCTGCACGACGCTGCCCCCGGGGCCGGGATACTTCAGGTCCAGGAGCGTGTAGAAGCCGTCGTAGAGCGCCGACAGGGTGCGGTTGGTCGAGCGATTGCCAAGCACGATGGCCGGCGCCGTCAGCGGCAGGGCAGCGGCGGGATCGGTGTCGGCGACCAGGCGCAGAGTCACGCCGCTGCGGCGCGCCACGGCGGCGATCAGCATCTCCGCCGCGGCCTGGTAACGTCCGTCAGCCGGTACGATCACGACCGTTTCCGGCCGACCGGCGCGGACCAAGGGCGTCTCCAGGTGAAGCGCTTTGAGCGTCGTATAGACCGGCGGCAGCGGCTCTGGCACGGCCGTCTTCTCCTCGACGTTGGGAGTCCGCACCGGCGGCACGTCCGCCGCAGCCACGGCAAGGCCGGTAACCACGAGTAGTTCCAGGGTAAGCCAGCGCACGGCGCACCTCCTTCAGCAACACGCCATACGGTACTCGGTATTTGTCATTCGTCGCTTGTCATCTGGCCTTCGACATTCGACATTCAGCCTGCGTCATCGTCAAGCGGAGTTCTGCATGCCCTACACGCCACCCGAACCGCGCTGCTGGACCTACGCTCTTCCCGGCGGCTGGGAAGTGTTGGCCGGCAAGACGGACCAGGACAACGATCTGCTTTCCATCAGCTTCGCCCACCCCAACGACTGGTGGTTCCATGTGCGCGGCATGCCGGGCAGCCACGTGCTGCTACGCTGGCGCGAGGGTGAGGAACCGAACCGGGAAACCCTCCAGGCCGCCGCCGCCATCGCGGCCTGGCACAGCAAGGCGCGCACCGGCGGCATCGTGGCCGTGCTCTGCACGCGCGCCAAACACATCAGTAAGCCGCGCGGCGCCGAGCCGGGCGCGGTCTGCTCGAAACGGGATCAGGTGCTGAAGGTGCGCCCCGGGCTGCCGGCCACGGGGCCCATGTCAGTTTCGTAGGGGGTTGCTTGTATGAGACTTGCAGCAACCTCGTATGACCCAAGGCGCTTGCCATTCCGCCCATCGTCCGCCGCGGCGGAC
>CAIZKT010000750.1:0-2736 GCA_903933565.1 uncultured Victivallales bacterium
GATCAGCAGGACGGTAATGAGCATGGCCGCATCGAGAAGGGGCACCGACCAGCCCAGCAGGGGGATGCTGTCAGCGCCGCCGCTGAGGCGGGTGAGCTGGCCGGCGATGGGGGTGGCCAGGTTGTCGACGTTAAGCAGCGGCACGTTGCTGCGACCCATCACCCGCAGGTTGATGGAGTAGAGCGCGGTCATGACCAGAATGCCTGAGAGCAGCTCTTGGATGCGGAAGCGGGTGTGGAGCACCCCGGTGACGAAGCCGGCCGCGGCGCCGGCCAGGGTGGCCGCCAGGGTGGCAGTCCAGGGCGACCAGCCGCGCACCAGCAGTACGGCGGCGACCGAGGCGCCCAGGGTGATGGAGCCATCCACGGTGATGTCGCAGTAGCGCAGGACGCGGAAGCTGATCCACACGCCCATGGACAGCAGCGAGAGGATCAGCCCGATGGTGAAAGCGCCGATAACCAGGGTCATGTTGGGGTCTCCGTTGAGAATTGCAGCGGGGCACACCAGCAGGCGCCGCGGATGAAGGCACTCTGGCCAAGGCCGATGGCGGGCCGGTCGTCTTCGATGAGATGAAGCAGCGCGCGGGGTTCGCTGTCCTTGAACACTGCACGCACGGCCGGCTCAAGCTCCAGGAGGCCCTGGGGCAGGGGCTGGAAGGGCAGGACGACCGCATGCGCATGGGCTCGAATCTCGGGGTGAGAGGGCAGCGGCGCCAGCTGCGGGATGGCGGCGTGGGCGGGATCGCGGCTGGCGAAGGCGACGACGAGGGCCAGGGTTTGGCGGTGCAGGCGTTCGCCGCAGAAGGCCAGCCAGGTGCGGACATCGGGGAAATCGCCGGGTTTGTCGCTCGGCTGGATGAGGCCGGGGGAGCGCGCCAGGGCGACGCCGACGAGGCCTTCCACCTCGGCCAGGATGATCATCGCCGCGGCGTTGGCGTGGGTCGTTTCAAACACCTGCAAGAACAGCTCGGCGAGGGTGATGGAATCGCCTTTTTCCTGCGGCCGGAAGCGCAGCAGGTGCGAGAATGCGCCCTCCCCGGTCAGCGCCTGAATGGCATGCAGGCGGGGCACGAAGTTCTCGGTCTGCTCGAGGTAGTCGGGCGTGTCCGCCCCATCGCCAGGCAACCAGGCCAGGCAACCGGCCGCCGCGACGAATTCGCCGAAGCGGCTGCGGGCGTCGGCCACGTCCCGCCCCGCCGCGCCGATGCCCAAAGCGAAGACCGCGCGGGGAAAAGGGAGGTCCACGACGTCGGCATCGAGCACCGGCTGCCAGGGCTTCCAGGCGCCGCCGAGGCGAGCCGTGATTCGCCCCTGTGGCGCCAGAGGGTGGCTGTCGCAAGGGCTGCGCGGCAGGCTTGGCACGGGGTCGGCGGAGGTGCGGGCCGGGGTCGGTATGGCGCTCGCCTCGGTGGGCTCGGCGTCGGGCTGCAGCAACAGTTGCAGGCCGGAGAGGCGGAGGGTGTCGGCCACGAAAGCGGAAGCGCTACTGATGCCGAAGGAGCCCTTGACGGCGGCCAGTTCGCGCTGGATTCTGAGCAGGGTGCGGATGCCGGCCGAACTGAGGTACTCCAGTCCGGCGGCGTCGATGTGGACGTGGTGATGGCCGTCGCGGAGGGCCTCCCGGACGGCGCTATGGAAGTGCTCTGCCCAGGCGGCGTCGAGACGCCCCTTAAGGCGCAGCACCGCGCGATTTCCCTGTATTTGTGTTTCAATCTGCATTAGGGATCCTTGGTCTGTACGGTCTGTGCCTTTGCCGCGTATTCCGGGGGCAGGACCAGGCCGCGTTTTTTGAGCAACTCCGGGTTGACCATGAGGACTTCGGTGCGGGCATTGGTGAGGGGGATGCCCTGGGGCGCCTCGCCGTGCAGGATTCTGACGGCCAGGGCGGCGGTCTCGCTGCCGGTATCGTAGAAGTCTCGGGCCAGCGCCAGGGTGGCGCCATCGCGGAGGGCGGAGCTATCAAAACAGAAGAAGGCCAGTCCGGCCTCGTCGGCGCGCTTGGCGATCTGGGAGAAGGCGGGGCGGGTGGTGTTGTCCATAACCTGGCAGATGATCTGGATGTCGCTGCGCAGCAGCGCGGTCGTGGCCTCGACGGTCTCGGTGCTGGAATTGACCGGCACGGCAATGAGCTTCAGCCCCTCCTGTTCGAGGGCAGCGGCAAACAGCTTGCGGTTGTGTTCGGCGTTCACCTCACCGGGCGAGAAGAGGGTGCCGACGGCGCGCAAGCCGGGGACGCAGAGTTTGAGCAGCCGGGCCATGCCTTCGGCGGGGTGGCGGGAGGAGATGCCGGTGACGTTCGGCCGGTGCTCGGTCGGGGACGTGCCCGCCCCGGCGACCACGCCGTCGGCGACGCAACCGAAGACCAGCGGCAGGTCGGTGATCTGCCGCAGTGCCGCCTGCAGGGCCGGGGTCGAGATGGTCATGACCAGGTCGGGCCGCTCGGCGCGGACGGCGGTGATAATGCTGGTCAGCGTGGTCATATCGCCCTGGGCGTTGAGGGTGCGCAGGGTGAGGTCGCGCCCTTCCTGCAAGCCTTGTTTCTTGAAGCCGTCCCGGACCCCGCGCTCGGTATCGGTAGCGAACTGGGCGTCGTTGTAACGCACGATACAGACGGCCCAGGGCCGGGCGGGAGCCGTGGCCGCCGCGGGCGACGGTGTGGGCGTGGCTGCGGGCAGGTCCGCGGGGGCGCTGCCGGCGGGGAGGCGGAGGGTCTCGAGGGGCAGGTCGCGCGGCGACA
>CAIZKT010000751.1:0-6348 GCA_903933565.1 uncultured Victivallales bacterium
ACACACACACACACACACACGCACACACACACGCACACACACGCACGCACATACACCCAAAAGTATGCATTCAAAACCAGCCCTACTCGCCGCACCAATGGGAATGGCCTTTCAGAACGCGCAATGGCATTTGGCGACACGTCCCGCCGGAAGTCTCCCCCAAGAGTAAAGGGACCCGTTCTTCTCGCCGGACGCGGAGAAGATCGAAACAGAAACCCCTACCGAACTGATCTGCGCCCCTTGGGGTGGTTGCTGCTTGTCTGCGGGGACTGCGCCGCGATAGTACGGCATGCACGTGCCCCGCAGCGTAGCTCCACCGCCGGATGGATCCGACGACCTGCTGGCCGCGCTCGGGCGGTGGTTCGGCTTCCACCGCTTCCGTGCCGGACAGGAAGACGTGGTACGGCGTATTCTGGCGGGGCAGGATGTCTGCGTGATCATGCCCACGGGCGCCGGCAAGTCGCTCTGTTACCAGCTTCCCATCCTGATGCGGCCCGGATACGGCATCGTGGTCTCGCCGCTGATCGCGCTGATGAAAGACCAGGTCGAGGGCTTGCGCGAGAAAGGGATACCGGCGGCCTTCGTCAACAGTACCCTTGATCCCGAGGCCCAGCGCGCCGTCCTGGCGGCGGCCTCTGCGGGCACGACCAAGTTGCTCTACGTGGCGCCGGAGCGCTTCCGCGCTGCGGCATTCCGGGGCCTGCTCGGGCGTCAGCCGCCCAGTCTGCTGGTGGTAGACGAGGCCCACTGCGTCAGCCAGTGGGGCCACGATTTCCGGCCGGACTACGCTCGCCTGGGCGCCGCGGTGGCGGAATTGCGCATTGCGCAGGTCTGCGCCTTCACTGCCTCGGCCACGCCGACGGTGCGCGAGGACATCTGCTTCACCCTCGGGCGTCAGGAGATGGTCCAGGTGGTCACCGGCTTTCAGCGTCCGAACCTGGGTTTCGCGGTCTGTGATGGCCGCACGCAGGTGGAGAAGCTGCGGGTGCTGACGCGGCTGCTTGAGACGTCGGCGCCGACGCTCATTTACGCCTCGACCCGCAAAGCGGTGGATGCGGTGGCCGCGGAGTGTCGCTGCCTGGCCTACCATGCCGGCCTGCCCGACCGCGAGCGGAGCCGGACTCAGGACCGCTTCATGGCCGATCCGACCCCGGTGCTTGCCGCCACCAATGCGTTTGGCCTGGGCATCGACCGGCCCGACGTACGCCGCGTCATCCATTACGCCATACCCGGCTCACTGGAAGCCTACTACCAGGAAGCCGGGCGTGCCGGGCGCGATGGCGAACCCGCCGACTGCGTGCTGCTCTACTCGCCGCGGGACCGTTTCGTGCATGAGTTTCTGATCGAGGTCAACAACCCCGCGCCGGAACTGCTGCAGACGATCTATAGCGCCCTGCTGCGCAGTTGGCGTCAGGGCGGCGGCGAGCCGCTGGAGGTGGCTGATGACGAGACGCTGCGGAGCCTGGCGCCTGAGGCGCCGACGGCCAAGCACGTCGAGGCCGCGTTGCGGGTGCTGGAGCGCTACGGGCACCTTGAGCGCGCCTACCGCCGCGACCTCCCGGGCCGGCTTGTCTTCCTGCACGACAGCGTGCGTCTCGGCCAGGAACACGCCCACGAATCGACCCAGCGCTCGCGTTTCCTTTCGCGCCTGGCCCGTTGGCGCGGCCGGGACTTGGAGAACGGCCTCGCCTGCAGCGT
This sequence comes from uncultured Victivallales bacterium, assembly GCA_903933565.1. Classification (GTDB taxonomy): domain Bacteria; phylum Verrucomicrobiota; class Lentisphaeria; order Oligosphaerales; family JAFGRS01; genus CAILUI01. Next base: position 1,699 of record CAIZKT010000751.1, read on the forward strand.
GGCGCAGATGGCCGAGGTCTGCGGACTGCGCGAGGAACAGGTGCGCCGGGTGCTCAGCGCGCTCGCCGGGCAGCAGCTCGAGTGGCAACCCGGCCGCGACAGCGGCCTGCTGGTCCTGACTGAACCCGATGCGGAGAAGCTGGAATTGGATCTGCCGGCGATGGAACGCAAGCACGCTCTCGACCGGGCCCGGCTCGAGGACATGGTGGAATACGCCACCCACAGCCGCGCCTGCCGCCAGCGCTTTCTGGTCCGCTATTTTGGGCAGGAGACCGGCGACTGGCGCTGCGAGACCTGCGACCTCTGCCGCAATCTGGACGCGGGGCAGTCACGCGCGCCGGACGCCGAGGAGCTGGCCATCGTCCAGGTTCTGCTCGAGACGGTACACGACTTGGGCGGGCGCTTTGGCCAGGGGCGCATCGTGCAACTGCTGTCGGGCTCCACCGATGCCGATCTGCTGCGCTGGCGCCTGGACGACCATCCACGCTATGGCGAGCTTGACCAGGTGGAATCGGCGCATCTGTACCGTCTGCTCAAGGCGCTGCTCAAGGCCGGCTGCATCGAGACCGTGGGCGACTCCCGCTACCCCTGCGTGGACATCACCGCTCTAGGCTTGCGCGTGCTGCACGGCAAAGAGGCAGTGCCGTTGGATCTCGGGGCACGTCCGCCGCCGCGCCGTGGTGCGCCGCGGCGCGCCACGACCCCGGAAGCATCGGCGGGCGCGCCGGAGCCAAGCCCTGACGTCGAGGAAGAGGCGCTGTATAACCGCCTGCGCCAGGTGCGCAAACGCCTGGCCGCGGAGCGCCAGGTCCCCGCCTACGTGGTGATCAGCGACGCGCTCCTGCACGACTTCGCGCGGCGCCGCCCAGCGGACCTCGCGGCGGCGGCGCGCCTGAAGGGTATCGGCCCCGCCCGCTTGCATGACACCGTGCCACACCTGCTGGCGTGCATCGCCGCGTCCCCCGCCGGAACCGACGGGGAGTAGGCGGGGGAGCGCGGCGAGGCCGCGGGGCCGATCCGCGGCTTGCAGACGGGGGATACCGCGAACCAGGCCCCTGCGGGTCCTTGGCATCGCGGGCTCCAGGGACACAGGGGTCTTGCCGACGGCGGGTACCGCGAACCAGGCCCCTGCGGGTCCTTGGCATCGCGGGCTCCAGGGACACGGGAGATACCGCGAACCAGGCCCCTGCGGGTCCTTGGCATCGCGGGCTCCAGGAGACGGGGGCTAGTCGCCGAGGCGTTTCAGCAGCCAGCGTTTGACGCTGATGGTCTGGCTCCGCGACTGGTCATTGCGGCCGACGATACGCACCGCCAACCGGTGTGCTCCTGCCGCCAAGGCCAGTTCGCCGCAGGCGACACGCTCGCCCTCGGCGTCGAGGCCATCGCAGTAGGCGTCGAAGGCTGAGCCTGAGTCTTGTCCATCCACGGGCTGGTGGGTGAGGGTCACGGTGTAGGCCGCCACCGCCCGGCGGTTTGTAGTCGGCTGACGGCTGAGCCTCCTGGGCGGGACACGGCGATCGCCGCCGACTGGCCTCAGCGCCAGGCCAGGGCGGTCTGCAGTTCGAGGATGCGGCTAGCGATCATCCAGCGGAAGACATCGAAGGCGTCCGGGTCCCACATGCCGTCGTACTTATACTTAGTCTGAACCTCGATGGCGTCCCGGATGAACTGCAGGTCGGCGGTGGCGGCCTGGGCGAGATCGTCGCGGCCGGCGGCTTTGGCGCGCTCGATCCAGCGTTCGAGGGTCGTGATGTAGCGGCCATCGTCAATGCCTTCGCGGAAGGCTTCCCAGAGCGTGACCGGGAGGGGGCTGCCATCGTCGGCCGTGCGGACCATGAAATCCATGTAGCCGCCGTCGAGGTTGTTCCACGGGTTGCCGCCGTCTGCTTTGTAGATCCAGGGGATAAGGGCACGGAAGCCAGAGCGCCAGAAGCCGAAGCCGTAGGTCATGCGGGCGCCGGTGACGGGGGTGTGGTCGTTCTCGCCGCTGATATGATTCGGGTAACACCAGTACTCCACGCCGGGCCGCGCCTTCATGTCGGCCAGGATCGTCTCGCGGTCCGGATTGTAGGGTTGGCAGCACCAGATGTCGACGAACGGTCGCATGGGTTCAAAGAGTTCTTGCGCGGGGTCGGCGGTGACGTAGGTGCGGACGCCCGGGACCTTCTTGATGGCCTTGAGGACCTCGACCATGAAGGCGACCGAGTCGGCGGAGGTAGAGGGTTCGTCCACCGGGTAGTAGAGGAACTCCGGCCACTGCCGCAGCTTCCGCTCTCCCTCGATGTGGGTGACCATGTCAGAGATCGTGTCGAAGAACTCCTGCGGCGGGGTCTCAACGCCTTGGATGTGTGACTTGAAGGACGTCTTGGCATACTTGCTGTAGGTGGCGAAGGTGTTGATGCTGACGGGCATCGGGCGGTCGAAGTGATACTTGCGGCAGAGGTCCATGACCTGTTCGAAGTCGTCGAAGTTGAAGTTCCACTTGCCGTCCTTCGGCGCCGGCGCCCAGAGGCCGAGGGTGATGCCGTTCATGCCGTGTTCGGACATATCGAGGTGTTCGAGGTCGGCGCGGCGGCGTTGCCACTCGCGGGAGAACGCATCGGGAGCGCGTCCCATGTCCACGTAGGGATGGTGGTAGTACAGGGCGTAGTTGACGCTCTGGTCCTTTTCGAGGACGATTGGGAGAACGCGGAAGCGCACCCCGATGTCGTGGACCCTCTTGCCGGCCTCATAGACGGTGGCACGACCGGCATAGACCTCGGCAGGCGTGTCCGGCGTGACGAAGACGGTGGCCCAGACGCGGAAGTTCTCGGCCTGGGTCAGGTCGACCGAGGCAGGCAGCGGCATGAGTACGTCGGGGGCGCGGTAGTAGACGCCTTCGCTCGAGTAGTTAGGCTTGACCCACATGTACTTCACGTAACGCACCTCGATGGCGGTGGCCGGAAGGCGTTTGCCGGTGCGCGACTCGAGGGCGGAGAACTCGATGCGGACGTCTTTCATATCGCGCAGCGGGTAGATGGTGAACTCGAGCGGTTCGTACTCGCCCCAGGCGGCGAAGGCGCGCGTTTCGGCGTCAATCTCTTGGCGGCGCGGCACGGTATTGGGCCAGATGCACGAGAGGTAGTTGCGGTGATAGAGCACGCAACCGCGTTCCTGCTCGGCGGGGGTGAAGGCGGGCAGCGGCGTCGTGTCAAGGTGCGGCTGGTGCTTCCAGGTCTCAAGGACGTTCTGGGGCAGCATGGTGATGTCCTGCTCGTAGCTTGCCAACTGGTCGGCGCGGGTGCGCTCCCAGTCGGCCGTCGGGACCAGGACCAGGGCGTTGACGAGCCACTTGCCGCGGGTGGTAAAGACGAAATTCAGAAGGCCATCCGAGATCACGTCCAGGGTGACGGCGCGGGTCTCGTAGGGGCCGGGGAAGGTGGCATCGATCCGAGCCTGGCCGCAGGTCACGTGGGTGTCCCAGACGCGAGAGGCGTCGCCGCCTTGCGAACCGGCGGCGCCGATGACCATCCAGGCGCGGTACGGGCCGGCGGGGATAGCCACCCGCAGCGTCGCGCTGGTCTGGCTTTCGATATGATCCTGACTCAGGGCGTTGGTGTAGACTTTGGGACGGTCTTTGCGGCCACTGCTCTGGTTGAGCTTCGGCTCGGGGTCAACCGGCGCATCGATGGCGGTAAGCGCGGGCTGGTCAACCCAGCCGAAGGCGGCGCCGTCCCGCCAGGTTGAATCGGGGGTGAGCGCGGTGAACCCCGCCGCGACGGGCGAGGTGGCGCTCCCGGCGTCCAGTTTGAGCACGGGCGCGCCCACGGCGGCGGCGAGCGCGGCGGTGGCCAGGAGCAGAACCGCGGCAACCCGGGGAAGGGCTCGCGACACGGTGGTGATCGGGGCAGGCCTCATCGCATGTCCTCCCATGGGTTCAGGATCAAGCGGACCGGGACGGTTCGGCGGGCGAGTTCTTTGCCGTTCTGGCAGAGCGTCGCGTCGATTGTGTAGGCACCCGGCCGCCACACTTGCCAGTACAGGCGGATTCTGGCGACTTTGCCAGCGGGCGTGGTTTCGCCGGCGCCGACGCTGCGGCCCTGGCCATCGCTGGCGGTCCAGGCGAGCTTCAGCGGGTCTTTGGACGAGCCCAGAACGTTGATGGGCAACTCCAGTTCGGTGACCTCGTTTGGCGAGAAGTAGAGGACCGACTTCGTCGGCTTGCCGAGCAGGTCGACCGGTAGGTTCCCAAGCGTGGTCGAGCGCCGCTGTATGAGCCTGGCGCCGTCGAGCAGCCGGACGCTGAGAGTCTTGCCCTGGTCACCGGGCACGATGGTGAAGGGGAGGCTCAAGGTGCCGGTCTGAATGGCCAGCGCCGGGGCATCGAAGATCATGCGTTTCTGGCCGTCGATCTCGATCTCGGCCGCGGAGAGCTTTTCCTTGTCGCCCTCGACCACGAAGGTGCAGGCGTTGGCGCCGTACATGAGGTCGCCCAGGGCGAAGTCCTTGACGCCAAAGGGAATATTCAACTTCTCGATGCCGGTCAATTCGGCAAAGACGTTGGTCTCGTGAAAGCCGGAAACGGGGGTGCGCAGGGAGGTGAGATACTGCGGTTTCGTGCGTCGGCCGCGGGCCACGTGGACGTACCAGGGGCCACGGCATGACTGCACG
>CAIZKT010000752.1:0-4587 GCA_903933565.1 uncultured Victivallales bacterium
AGGAGTGGGCCATGAAGCGGCCCGACCAGTCGCCTCAGTATATTAAGGAGTACGACGCCTATAACCAGTGCCTCAGCTTCGAGGGCTGGCAGAAACACGTGGTTGAAACCTCGGCTCGCGTGCAGCGCGAGACCGGCGCCCGGGTGCTGTACATCGATGAGATCGGCGCCACCGACGGGCGCTGGACCTGCCACGCCACGGACCATGGCCATAATGCCCCCGAGATCCCCTACGCCGGCGAAGTGGAGCTGCTGCGCCGCATCCGTGCCGCGGTCGGCCCGGAGGTCGCGCTCTACACCGAGTACGCCCCCGCCGAGGTCAGCCGCCAGTTCCTCGATGGCTCGATCAGCTACCAGGCGCTCTGGAGCGCTGACCTGGAGCCCCTGGCGCCACACTTCATCGACCTGCCGCGCTTCGCCTTCCCCGACTTCAAGCAGTTTCACATCGTCCACTATGTCGGCACTCGGGCTGGAAACTGGTGGCTGCACAAGTTCCCCTTCTTCAACGGCGAGGTCTTCCGCATCGGCGAGCCCAATCTGCCCGGCATGGATGCAGCCTCGCTGGCGTTTCTGAAGCAGGCGGTCCAGGTGCAGTGCGAACATCGTGCGGCCTTTGCCTCGCCTCAGGTCACGCCTCTGGTGCCGACCCTCCAGGCTGGCGTCTTTGCCAACCTCTTCAGCACCCGTGCGGAGCAGGTCTGGACCCTCTACAATGCCAACGGTCGGGCGGTCCGCGGCGCCCTCTTGCGCGTGCCGCATCCGGCGGGGGCCTCGTACGCAGACGCCTGGAAGGGTCAGCCGCTGCGGCCCGTCATCACCGCGGGGCAGGCGGAGATCGCCGTCGACCTCGGGCCCAAGGCCGTCGGCTGCGTGGTGCAGAAGCTGCCTTGATGAGCGTCACCATGAGCGATATGGCAACCGGCCGGGCGCGGCGTGTACTCGCCACCCCGCCACCGCGGGCATTTCTTCACAGCTTCTCAGGTTACAACCGGTGCATGTCCCTGCCCCAACGGGGCTGCGTCTTGGCACCCTGACCCAACCCTAGGGCCATTCGATTCTACTACACTCAGACTCTTTCACCACAGAGGTCACAGAGGGGGGCAATAGAGGATGGATCATATACACATAACTTATTCTTTTCCAGCGCGTTGCTCTCTGTGCTCTCGGTGCTCTCTGTGGTTGACAGAATTGAGAATCGAAGGGCCCTTCGTTGGGGCAGGATACGCCGTTGCACCTGAGTAGTCCCGAGCCATGACGGTGAATGGAGATGGCATGATTCGACTGGGCTTGTGCTGTCAGTTTCTCGATGCGCCCATCGCCTTCAGGCGGGCGACGGCTACCGGGTTGCGGCGCTTGAGTCGGCGGGAACAACTTGCCAAGCTCGCGGGTATCTGTCGGCACAACGCCAGCGCTCTCCGGCAGGCGGTGGAACACTGCCACCTGCTGGGTATCGGTGCCTTTCGGGTGAACAGCCAGATACTGCCGTTGCGGACCCATCCCGAGGTCGGCTACCAGCTGGCCGATCTGCCGGAGGCTGAGGACCTGCTGCGGGCGTTCCAGCAAGGCGGCACCCTGGCCCAGGAGAAGGGCATACGCCTGTCGTTTCATCCGGACCCATTCGTCGTGCTCTCTTCGCCTGACGAGGCGGTCAGGCGCCGTTCGCTGGAGGAGTTGTCTTACCAGGCCGAAGTGGCGGCCTGGATCGGGGCCGATGTCATCAATCTCCACGGCGGGGGCGGGTATGGCGACAAACCGTCGGCCCTGAAACGGTTGCGAACGGAACTCGAGCAACTGCCCACGGAACTGCGGCGTCGCCTGACCCTGGAGAATGATGACCGGATCTACTCGCCGACAGACCTGCTGCCGGTGTGTCGCGCGGTCGGAGTCCCGCTGGTCTACGACGTGCATCATCACCGCTGCCTGCCTGATGCGCTACCGGTCGAAGAGGCCACCACCGCGGCGCTGGCGAGCTGGTCCGGGCGCGAGCCCTTGTTCCATGTCTCGAGCCCAAAGAACGGCTGGGACGGTCCCCACCCAAAACACCACGCCGATTACATCGCTCGCAGCGACTTTCCAGCCTGCTGGCGGGACTTGACGCTGACGGTGGACGTGGAGGCGAAAGCGAAGGAGCGCGCGGTTCTCAGGCTGAGGCAGGACCTGGTATGAGAACCGCAGAAGGTCGAATGACCAAGGCCCCATGACGAAGTGTAGAATCACCCGCACGGCAACCGCGGTTCTCCTTCCGCTATGCCCGGCCCCAGCCGGGGGCCGGGCTGAACCCTGTCCCCTGAACCCTGTCCCCTGAACCCTGAACCCTGAACCCTGAACCCTGAACCCTGTCCCCCGAACTCGGAACTCGGAACCCCGAACTCGGAACTGTCGCTTGACACCTGCCACTTCAGGTCTGACACTTGGCGGGGGCGCGGGCTACTTGCCCGGCGCCAACCCCCGGCGCCTCCGCGCCGGGCGGCGTCGGCTCAGCGGGCGCAGCGCCCGCCAGGGTCGGCGGAGAGAGTGGAAAGGATGACTATGTCAGACCGGCTGGAAGGATCGGCAGCGCAGTGGGACGTGCTGGTGGCGCGGCAGGTCATGATGCCGATGCGTGATGGGGTCCGGCTGGCCACGGACCTGTACTTTCCCGCCCGTGGCAGCGAGCGCTGTCCGGGCCCGTTGCCGGTGGTGCTGGTGCGCACGCCCTACGGCAAGACGGGGGACGCGGGTACGGGTGAGTACTACGCTCGGCATGGCTATGTCTTTGCCGCTCAGGACACCCGCGGGCGGAATGCCTCCGAAGGCATCTTCTACGCTTTTGCCGGCGAGGACCGCGATGGCTACGATGCGGTGGAGTGGCTGGCCGCTCAGGAGTGGTGCGCTGGCCGCGTTGGCACCCTCGGCGCCTCGTACTGCGCCGCGGCGCAGAGCGCGCTGGCCTGCCTGGCACCGCCACACCTGGGCGCGATGGTGGTGCAGTTCGGCCCCTCGAGCTACTTCCACAGCTCCATGCGCCAGAACGGCGTGCTCGAACTACGCTTCCTCATGTATGCCTTCAGCATGGCCGCATCAAGCCGCGAGGCGGCGGCCGATGCGGGGCTGCGCCGGGTTCTGGAAGAGGCGTCGCGACATGCCCGGGACTACCTCGATGCGGGGCCGATCCGCCGAGGCTGTACGCCCCTGGCGCTGGTGCCGAGCTACGAGCAGTGGGCGCTTGATATCCAGACCCATGTTCTCTACGACGACTTCTGGCGGCAGCCCGGCTTTGGCCCCGCCGCGCACTACGCTGACCATGCCGATGTGCCGACTCTCTATGTCGGCGGCTGGTACGACACCTACACCCGCGGCACCCTGGAAAACTTCGTCGAGATGCGTCGGCGCCAGCGCCAGCCCGTACACGTGCTGATCGGGCCATGGCATCACTGCGGAGTGGGCCTGCGTGATGCCGGCGACTGTCTGTTTGCGCCCCAGGCCGGGATCGATTTCGAGGCCGTTCGGCGACGCTGGTTCGACCAGTGGCTCAAAGGCCTGGACCGGGGCTTGCAGCACGAGCCCCCAGTCAGGTTCTTCCTGATGGGCGGCTCGGCCCCACGCGATCTGCCGCAGGCTCGTGGCGCGCCGATCTGGCGGGCCGGTGAATGGCGTACCGCCCCCGCGTGGCCACCTCCCGGAGTTCAGCCCAGCCCCTTCTATCTGCGCCATGATGGCACCCTCTCGCCGACCCCGCCTGCTTCGGGCGAACCCCAGGCCAGCGCCTATACCTATGATCCGCAGAATCCCGTGCCTACCATCGGCGGTAGTCTCTCCGCCATGCCCCAGCCCGGCGGCGGCTTCGACCAGTGCTATGACGAACGCTTTACCCCCGGACGCTCGGGCCTGCCCCTATCCGCCCGGCCCGACGTGCTCTGTTTTCAGACCCCGCCCTTCGCCGCGCCGGTGGAGATGGCCGGACCCGTTCGCGCCCGTCTGTTCGTCTCCAGTTCCGCCCCGGATACCGATTTTACCGTCAAACTCGTCGAAATCATACCCGCCAGCGCGGTCCACCCAGGCGGGGTCGCGCTGAACCTTACCGACAGCATCCGTCGGCTGCGCTTCCGCCAGGGCTACGAGCGTGAGGAACGGGTTGCGCCGGGCGAGGTGGTGGCGTTGGAGATCGAGTTGTTCCCGACCGCGGTGCGCGTTGAGGCCGGACACAGTCTGCGGGTTGACATCTCCAGCAGCAACTACCCCAGGTTCGAACGCAACCGCAACAGCGGCGAGGCCATCGGCTCGGAGCGTTGTTTGCAGAGTGCCAGGAACTGCCTGTACCACAGCGCCGCGCAGGCATCGTCGATCGAGCTGCCGCTGCTCGGGAGCCCAGGCGCCGCTCCAGGGGAATGAAATGTGGAGATGCGGTGGGCCGCCACCGCGGTTTGGTGGAGATGCGGTGGGCCGCCACCGCGGTCTGGTGGAGATGCGGTGGGCCGCCACCGCGGTCTGGTGGAGATGCGGTGGGCCGCCACCGCGGTCTGGTGGAGATGCGGTGGGCCGCCACCGCGGTTTGGTGGAGATGCGGTGGGCTCCACCGCCAGCGCTCAGCAGAAAGGATATGCACATG
>CAIZKT010000753.1:0-1705 GCA_903933565.1 uncultured Victivallales bacterium
GGCTGTCAGCCGGCACCCACCCGAGGCAAGTGGCAGTTACGCACAGGATCGTCGCCAGGAGCATCAGCACGGCGGCCCGACCCAGAAATGGGAGGAAATCGGCCGGCTGAGCGGCCTTACGGAAAGCGAGGTGCTGCCAGAGGGCCAAGGGCAATAAGACCATAGGCGCCCAGCCAAAGACGTGCCCCAGGCAGGCTAGGCCGAAGACCGAGTTGAAGCCATGCAGATTGCGCGCGAAGCCCCGTCCGAAACGCACGACCGTGGTGCGCTTGCCGACAGCGAGGTCAGTCTCGTAGTCGCGGGCGTTATTCGCGACCAGGATGTTGTCGGCGAGTAAGCCAAGCCCGAGTCCGGCGAGCAGCGCGGGCGCCAATGTCATGACGGAGACCTTCCAGGCCATGCTGACGGCCCAAGCGGTCAACGCGGTGGCCTGGACCCCGAAGCAGCCTACGACGAAGACGTCGCCGAGCCCACGGTAAGCCAGCGGGAAAGGACCGAGCGTATAGGCGAGTGCGCAGGCGATCGCGAGGAAACCGGCCAACAGCAACCACGGCGAGAGTAGCGCCACCGGTGCGCCGACGATAAGAGCGAGCAAGCAAGCAAACCAAATTCCGCGACGCATGGCGGCTGGCGAGATATCGCCGGCGGAGACGGCGCGACGCGGGCCCACGCGCGCGGCGGTATCTGCGCCGCGGAGCGAGTCGCCGAGGTCGTTGGCGAAATTGCAGGCGACCTGCACGCAGAGCGCGAAGCCCAGGCAGCTAGCCAGCAAGAGCCACGCGAAGCCATTCCGCGAAAGTCCTGCGTTGCCATAGGCCGCTACGGCCGCCCCGCCGAGAGCGACGGGTGCGACGGCCGCCACCAAGGTCTTGGGGCGAGTCGCAGCGAGCCATGCGCGAAAGATCGTCATGTGGAATCGAAGGTGTCAGAGCCGGAACGGACGGAAACAAAAAAGCCCCGCATAACGGGGCTTTTCGGAGAGACCGTAAACGATTTACTGCTGCGTGCAGGCGGCAGCGGTGGAGGGGACGGACTTAGACTTGGTCCAGTCAGCGGTGGCGGAGCCGTCCGTCTGGGTGAAGTAATTCTTTCCGGTGACCAGCGTGTCGGTGACCCAAGAGACGTGGCCGTCTCCATAGACGATGTGACCACCTTCCGTGCCCCAGCAGGAACCGGTGACGGTACCGTCCGCATTCGGCCAGGTGCCGGCGGCCTGCAGGCCACGGGACCAAGCGAGAGGAACTGCGACAGAACCCACCAGGCCCGAGGAGGTGCCAGAGTAGACGGTCCAAGAAGTGCCGGTCCCCTGCGTGATCGCAGTGGTGAGAGCCGGGTCGATGATGTAAGCCGAACCGCTGGTCTTAATCACGTTCTTCGGCATGCTGGCGATAGAGTTCTTTTCGAGCATCGCGTCGCCGTCGACGAACCAGATTTCGCCGGAGTCGAGTGCCGCGCCGATGGCGAGGTTGGCTGCATACTGGGAGACATTGGTGGCGACGGCGCCGCCAGAGGTCCAGGTGCCGGTCTTGACCATCACGCGGCCGCCCTGGGCCCAGTTCATGTAGCCCTGGCCGATGGAGCGAAGCTTGTTCAGGGCGCTGTTCTTCTTGGCGGAGCGCATGACGCCCTGCACGCCAGGGAAGAGCACGGCGGCCAGGATGCCGATGATCGCGATGACCGTCAGGAGTTCGATGAGCGTAAAGCC
>CAIZKT010000754.1:0-2189 GCA_903933565.1 uncultured Victivallales bacterium
ATCGGCACAGAGAAGCTGAACTCTTTCTTCATGATCTCCATTGTCGGGGCTGTTTGCTCTGTGGTCTCTGTACTACTATCCGTCAGAACCTTGTTTTCCTGGCAAGTTTTTCATGCTGCGTTATCCATAAGTTGTTGGGTAGTAGCAGCTGAAGCGGCAAGGATAGCGGTTGTGACTTTGCGTCCCTTGGCGGTGAGCATGTAACGGGTGGTGCGGGACACTTTGCGGATCAGCCCATGTGCTCTGAGGAGCCGCAGTTTGCGTGTGACTCGACCGGCGTCCCGGCGCTGTTGCTGTTTGTCGGAGGGGGCTACAGGAGAGGGGTAGAGCCATTTGCGCAGGTCGCGGTTGCGGAAGCCGTTGATCTGGTTCTCGCCCCGCGCGATGAACTCGATCAACTTTCCGTCTTCGGTAGCCCACGGATTGAGTGCCCGATGCGTTCTGCCTTCCTTCCTGACGGGCGCACAGATCGAGGCGGCGGTCTGTTGCAGCGTTTCGCCGTCCAGTGCTGTGGCCAAGTGTTGTGCGTAGCGCTTGTTGCAGGCGTCGCTGACCTGAGCGCGTCGATGCAGATCGCTGACCCCTTTACGCATCTTCTGCCAGGTCTGCGGCCGCGAGGGATCGTCGGCGGGATGCCGGAAGACCTTGAAGTCTCGCGTGTTGTTGATGGTCAGTTCGACGCGCAGGATGTTGCCGGCCTTGTTGTAGGCCTTGAGTGAGTTGCGGTTGATCCAGTGCTTGAGTCGGACGCCCTCATAGCGGCGGCGGAGGTCGCTGACGACCTCGTCGGGTGCCACCCCCCGGAACTTACCGTTCAGCACTTTGCGGCCGAAGAAGCGCATGACCGCCGGGCTCTGAGCGCTGATCATTCCGAAGCGCAACAATGAAGGCATGAGGTAGTCGAGGTCGGCAGCGGAACGGAAGATCATATCGGTGGCCCATTCGCTCTCATCGGCAGACCAGTAGTATCCGAGAGGGGGATCGTCGAAGACCGAGCGGACCATCGGGCAGTTGCGCTCAAGCAGACCGTCGAGAAGCAGCGGCCAGTTGGTCTGCAACTGCTCATCGAGCAACTGCTGCGCGCGCGGCAGGTCGGCGATGAACGGGAAGCAGTTGCCGTCCTTGACGTGGGCCACCGACTCGGCGAGCAGTTGCCGTTCCAACCAGTGCCGGCCGTTCAGACATATCGTGGCGCTGAGGGGCAGCCAGGTCTGCAGCCGGGTGTGGCCGAACCCGACGACTGGATCATTCCAGTACTGGTAGATGAAGATGCACTTGCGCTGCGCCATGTGCAGTTCCCGTTGCCGGGTGGCCCGGTTGCCTTTGATCTGCGGTGCAACACAGGGCTCGACGACGCTGAACATGCAGATGTCGCCGGTATCGATAGCGCGCTCTTCGGCAATCCGGCGCGCCAGAGCTTCCTTGTCTATTCCTGCCCGGTCCAGATAGAGCAGAGGAATGCCGAGATCCTCTGCCCTGGCGGCACAGGCGCTGCGGATAGCCTCGGTGATCTTCTCGGCCCAGTTGCCGAAGTCCTTCAGCAGTATCCCGTGACTGGCCATGTAGCTGCCAAGGCCCCCCAGGCTCGCCAGCCAGCGGACCGTGCCGCGAAAACGGACCCGATCCCAGCCGCTGATTACTCCCGCGATTTTGCCGCCGTATAGTTCCATCAGGTCCCGCATGGTACCCTCTCTTTTCTTCCGTGGATTGGTTGAGGGAGAGGGTGCCATCTTACCGCCTAGATGTTGGTCCTGCCAGCGGTGGCAGCGCCTTGGTCGTACCTCGGAGTATCAGAAATCCGGGAGGTCTGGAGGGATGCGTCCCTCCAGCAGGGGTGCGGGGACCGGTCCCCGCTTGGGTTGCGGGCAAAGCCCGCGCTGTGTCCTCTGTGGTGGATATGGGGCCTGGAGTTCGAGCCCGTCGCCTTTCCAGGTGGTTCCCTGACCGCCTGCTTCGCCATCCACTCAATGATGGCAGTTGCGTCGCCTTGCAGAACAGGGGGGCGGCGCAGCAGACGGCTGGACTCCCGCTTCCCGTCAAGCCGCCGACGCCCTCACCGTCGCCCGGTTCGAGAACGCCATATTTGCATAGCCCAGATGGCCCCCCGTGGCCTGGAGTAAGACCAGGGGCTCCGCGCCGCAACGGGACGCGAGCGCAGGCACCATGCCAGCCTGCTTGGTTTCCGCTTC
>CAIZKT010000755.1:0-3006 GCA_903933565.1 uncultured Victivallales bacterium
CCAGGCGATCCGGCGCGTTCCGGCCGGATCGGAATGGGAACCGCGTCGGCATGTCTCATTCCGGTATGCCCGGCCGCAGCCGGGGGCTGGGCTGAACCCGGAACCCGGAACCCGGAACTCTAGGACCTGAGCAGTCACGGCCAATCCTTATTGCACAGGTCGAGGAACAGGCCCCGGAAAATGCTTGCCGCGACGGACTGGCGTCGCTCTTCCTCGCAAGATGTCGCGAGCGGAGTCGCGACCTACTTTCCGGACGCCGCGACGTTTCGGCGCAGAGTCGCGACGGCCTCGACCATGGCGCGGAAGTTCTCTGGCGGGATAGGCGGGTTGATCTCGCTGGAAGAGGCGACGAACATGCCGCCGGCGTCCAGTGCCCGAGTCTCGAGAATGTGTCGACGCACCTCGGCCCGGACCTGCTCCGGCGTACCGCGCTCGAGGAGATCGACGCCGTCGACGCCGCCGGCCCAGACCAGCTCCGGCCAGGCGGTCTTCAGTTCGACGATATTCATGCCACAGTTGGGTTCCAGGCAGTAGAAGCCATCGGCGCCGCAGGCGATCAGGTCGGGAAGCGCTTTGCGGTAGTTGCCGTCGCTGTGGTAGATCACGTGCAGGCCGTGCTCGTGCCAGGCGTCCACGATGGCCTTCACGTAGGGGTAGTGGAAGGCGTGCAGGAACTCGGGAGAGAAGATGGGTCCCTGCTTGGTGGAGAAGTCTTCGGCGACCAGTACGATCGGGGAAAGTGCCGCGTACTCATCCGCGATAGCGTGGAGGCGTGCGAGGCTCTGGGCCAGATGCAGGTCGAGGAACTCCCGCAGCCGGTCGGTGCCAGCGGCGCAGACGTAGGAGAATAGCTCCAGGCCCATGCCGCTGTCGCCGTAGACCGTGCAGAGGCCGGTGTGAACAGGGTAGGCCATGATCAGGGTCTCCCCCAGCCTCCCCTGCAAGTCACGCATGTACAGCCGCCACTCCTGGCGCGCCTTGTCGCCGTCCAGGCGCTGGGCGCGGAGTCCGCAGATGCGCTTCTCCAGCCAAGCGCAGGCGCCGGCCTCGTCCTGGAATGGCCGCGACACGGTCCAGACGGTCCAGTTGTCATACTGGTAGACAAACCCTTCGGCGCTGGTGACGCGGTCGGTGCGGTTCTTGAGGACCGCTGGCGGCATGACCACGTCCATGCTCTGGCGGCAGACTGTACAGATATCGTCGAGGGTGTAGTCGAAGCCCTCGATCGTCTTGCCTGTCCATTCGGCGATGACGCGCGGGTTATAGCTGAGTTGCTCAAGCAAGGCGCAGCGGTCCACCGGCTGGTGACGCAGAGTCGCCAGCACACGCTCGCGCTTGCTCATCACATCGGTGGGGAAGAGCGTCTCCATGTGCTTCTCCGCGGTTTACAGGCCGCGTCCGCCGCCCTTGCCGATGCCCTTGTGACTGGCGGCGCCACCTTTCTCGCCGAAGACATTGGCACGCGCGTTGCGGCCCTTGGTTCCCGGCACCCCGGCAAAGCCGCCCTGGGCCGGTCCGCCCCCCTTCAGGACTTTCACTTTCAGGGGCCGTCCGGCGTGCTCCCGGCCATCGAGCGCGGCGATGGCCGCGCAGCCGTGCTTGCTGCTCTGCACCTGCACGGAAGCCGCTTGCGTGGCCGCCGCCCCCGACCCATCTTTCCTGAGGTGGATGGTCTCCACCTCGCTGTGGGGAGCCAGCAGGCCCTTCACATCCGCTTCCGTGACCTCGAGTCCCAGGTTTTCGATGACAATCAACCACGCCATGACGAGGGTCCTCCGTACGCCAGGGCGCCTTCAGGCACATCCCGGCGCGTGGGTTATGATCCATGTGTCCTACGACAGACGATAGTCTAGTGCCCCGAGGCGCGCCAGACTACCCGCGATTCAGCATCGAGAGACTGAATGGCTTCGGCGTCGCACCGCGGTCTTGCAGGCCGAGGCGCGGAATCAGTGCCTTGAGGTACTCGACGCCGCCGCGCAAGCGCGCTTCGACCTCCGCGACATGCGGGGTCTTCTCATCTTCGTCAGGATCCTTGAATTCCCCCGACGTGAAGCGCTGCTGGCATCTCCAGACCAGACGCATGAAGAGCGCGTACTCGTCGAGCGTGAGGTCGGGGTGCAACGCCAGCCAGCGCGGTTCAAAGCAGTGGAAATCGAAGAGCCACTTATGGTCCTCGATCGACATGGGCAGGTCGGGCGAGTACTCGGCGAGGATGGGCAGGATCGTGGCCCAGTCGAGGGCTCCGCGCCCGGGGGGCAGGGTTTGGCGGCGGAAGCCGTGGTCGGTAAAGAAGGCGACAGCGTCCTTGGTGTGGGTGAGGTGGGTGTAGGGCGCCGCCCGTTTCGCGGCCAGCACCGGGTCCTCGCAGTGGCACATGACGTTGGCGGTATCCAGGCAGATGCCGGCGATGTCGGGGCCGACCGCCTCGACCAGGCGCACGAGTTCGAAGGTGGTTGAGTCGCCGTGCGTCTCCAGGTCGATGCGGCTGCCGTGCTGGCGCAGGACCGGTCCGAGCCCGCGGATGAAGGCGGCAGAGTCCGCCAACTGCTGCGACCACGGCACCGGGTGTACGTAGCGCTCGTCGCCGCCGCCGAGCGAGCCGTGTAGCTCGTGCCAGCCACAGGCGGCCGCCGCCGCGATCTCCTCGCTGAGCTGGCGGGTGTGCTCCTCGCGGGAAAGGGTGGTGAGCTGCGGGTTGCAGGTCAGCGACACCGAGACATGACTGTAGAGCCCAAGCTCATCGGCACGGTCGCGGACGTCCTTGAGCTTGGCAGGCTCGAGCGTCCGCGAGAAGCCGCGCAGGCCGCCAAACTGAGCCCCATCGAGGCCCCACTTCTTGATCGTCTCAAGCTGCTGAAACGGATCGAGCTTGAGGTCCCGCAAGGTGAACGTGTCGACTCCGACGCGCATGGTAATGGCCTTTCTGTCCGGGTTCCGAGTTCCGAGTTCTGAGTTCCGGGTTCCGAGTTCCGGGTTCAGCCGGGCTCCCGGCTGGTGCCGGACATA
>CAIZKT010000756.1:0-6632 GCA_903933565.1 uncultured Victivallales bacterium
AGCCACAGCCCCGTTGGGGCAGGGACATGCACCTGAGTTGTAACCCGAACGCGCAATCTGGACGCCTGGAAGTAGGCGTTCGTTCACCGAGCGTGCATCCCCTGGCAGCATCATCGAAGCCGCCACTACCCGTCGGCGCCAGGTCGATCAGGTTGCCATGGCCTCGTGCGTGGCTGGGCGAGTTCAGGTTCTTCCTTGCATTCTGCCTTTCCCGGCCTACTTTCGGCCCCTATGTTCAGGGGCGGTTCGCGGTCGGTTCGAGCCGCGGACGTAGCGGAATTTGCCACAGTCCGTGGAGCCATGTCATGGTAAAGATGCACTGGATTGACTACGCCATCACGCTAGTCCCGTTCGTCGTGGTGCTGATCGTGTCATGGAACACGCGGCGTCACATGAAGAGCGTGGCGGACTTCATGGCGGCCAGTCGTTGTGCCGGTCGTTACCTGGTGTGCAACGCCGCGGGGGAAGCGGCCTTCGGCGCCGTCAGTGCGGTCGCCATCTTCGAGTATGTCTACAAGACCGGGTTTGCGATCACCTGGTGGGGGAAGCTGAGTACCCCGGTCTCACTGCTCATTACGCTGACCGGCTTTGTGATCTATCGCTACCGCGAGTCGCGGGTCATGACCATGGCGCAGTTCTTTGAGATTCGCTACGGCAAGGGCTTTCGGATTCTAGCGGGCATGCTCGGCTTCCTTTCCGGCTTGATCAACTACGGCATCTTTCCGGCCGTGGGGGCCCGCTTCTTCGTCAACTACTGCGGTCTGCCGCAGACGGTCACCTTCCTCGGCCTGGCGATGCCTACCTTCGGCCTGCTGATGGCGGTATTTATCTCGATTGCTCTGTTTCTGACGTTGGTGGGTGGGCAGCTCACCATCATGATCAGCGACTGCCTGGAAGGGCTGCTCTCGGGCATGCTGTATCTGGTGGTGGCGATTGCGCTGCTGTGCATCTTCAGCTGGTCGGAGATGTACGAGGCCCTGGCCGCCGCCCCGAAGGGCCAGTCCATGCTCAACCCCTTCGACACGGCGCAGGCCAAGGACTTCAATATCTGGTATGTGCTGATCGGCATCGTGGGCTCGGTCTACGGTTATATGTCCTGGCAGGGCGGACACGCCTTCCGGTCCTGCGCTGCCAGTCCGCACGAAGCCAAGATGGGCAATATCCTGGGCTCCTGGCGTGGCTATGCCCGCGGCGTCATGATCACCTTGCTCGGCGTCTGTGCTTTCACCTATCTGAATGACGCCGACTTCGCCACCGGCGCGCGCGAGGTGCAGGAGAGTCTGAAGCTGATTCCCGAGCCGCAGATACAGTCGCAGATGCGGGTGCCGGTGGCGCTGGCGCACTTTCTTCCCGTCGGCGCCAAGGGCGCCTTCGCCTGCATCATGCTTTTCGCCATGCTGGCCTGCGACGGCTCCTACATGCACTCCTGGGGCAGCATCTTCGTGCAGGATGTCGTCTTGCCCTTCCGCAAGAAGCCGTTCACGGCGAGTCAGCATATTCGCTTCCTGCGCTGGTCCATCGTGGGAGTTGGAGTGTTCGCCTTTCTCTTCGGGCTCTTCTTTCCGCAGACGGACTACATCCTGATGTTCTTTGCGATCACGGGCACCATCTTCCTGGGTGGGTCCGGCTGTGCTGTTTTGGGTGGGCTGTACTGGAAGAAGGGCACCAATGCCGGGGCCTGGGTCAGCATGCTGGTCGGGTCGACCCTGGCCACTGGCGCGATCGTTCTGGGGATGTTCCCCTTTGGCAAGTTGCCGTTGAGCATCAACGCGCCGGAGGCAGTCGCCGTCACCGTCAACACCAAGCCGGCGCAGCGGGTCGGCGATCATTGGGAGTACACCCTCAAGTTCACCCGCATGGAGGAGTGGCAGCCCGCCGATATCGTGATCCATAACAAGGCCGGTGCCAGCGGGGAAGCCGTCGTCACCAAGAGTGTCCTGCACTACGCCTTCGGTGCCAAGACCCCGGACAAGGCTCCCGTGGCGGTCGCCAGCGTCCCCATCGAGGTGAAACCGGCCTCCATGACCGTGGTTCCCAAGCCCACCGGCCTGGCCTCAGCCGTGTTCCTTGCCCTGCGTGACATCAACGGCCAGTGGCTCTGGTTCATCTCCATGTGTACGGCGACGGTGCTCTACGTCGTCATCTCCCTATTGACCTGCAAAGAAGACTTCAACATGGACCGCATGCTGCACCGCGGGAAGTACGCCGTCGACCTCAAGCCGGGGCAACCGGGGGCGACCGCGACGCGGAAGTTCACCTGGGGTGGCTTGCTGGGGTTCGACCACGAATTCACCCTGGGGGACAAGATTCTCTCCTGCAGCGTATTCATCTGGAGCATGTTGTGGTTCTTTGTCTTCATTATCGTCTCCATCTGGTGCGTGTTCCGGCCCTGGCAATTGGAGACCTGGGGGCATTACTGGTATTACTACACCATCCTGCTGCCGCTAGTCATTGGCGTGATCACCACCGTGTGGTTCACCTGGGGCGGCGTCCGCGACCTGCGGCGGCTGTTCGTCTCCTTGCGCACCGTCAAGCGTAGCGAGTTCGACGACGGCATGGTCGTGGGCCACCGGAACCTCGACGAGGAAGAGGAGCTGCCCGACGACGAGCAGGCGGTGGACGCCAAGCCCAAGATCCCCAACGTGCCCTGACTCCATAGGGCGAGGTCGCCAGGGAAAGTTCAGCAGCACTGAGGTCGTCTGCGCCTACGGCGCCACGGCGACCGCGGTGTGAATCTGCACTTGCGGCACGCGCACGGTGAGCAGGCCACGCCGCCAGGACCAGCGACAGACCCCACTCCCGGGCTCGAGCGTCACCGCGCTCGGCCGTTGCTCGCAGCGCAGCCTGACGACGACGCCGCGCACGGGCAGCACCTGCTCGACGCAGACGTTGTTCTTGTCCACCGGCCGGTTGCCGTGGTGGTTGACCAAGTGTACCAAGAGCCGCGTGGCGCCGGTCGGGGTGGGCTGTTCCATGAGCACGACCTCGACCCAAGCCGGGGCCTCGACCGCCACCAGGGGCTTCTCGATCAGCAACTGCAGCAGGTTGGCGACGATGTGCTTCAGGTTCCACTGGTTCTTGGTCTGGTAACCGCGGAAGACCTGGCCGGCGATGTAGGCGGCGCAGCCCTTGCCGACGCGCCGCACTGTGATCGCCGGGTAGCCGGAATCCTCGCCGACCGGCGACCAGCGCAGCAGGGTTGAGCCATCGCTGCGCAGGTAGATGCGCCGCAGCCGCGCCAGGACCTCGACCTCGGCGGCCACCGGGGTGGCGAAGGCGAACTGGCCCTCGACCAGATGCGGCATGTCCAGGGTGCCCGGTTTCAGGCCCTCGTCGGTAACCTCGATATAGGCGTGGGTCTGGTCGTAGACTCCGTCCAGGCGCAGGCCGAGCAAGTCCCCCAACGCGAACCCGTGGGTCTCCTGGCCGGCAGCGTCAAGCGTGCCAGTGAGTGCCGTGGCGATGAGCACTCCGCCGCTCCGGACGTACTCGGGCAGAGCCTGCACCAGGGCCGGGTCGAGCCAGCGCTGATCCGGGAGGATGACGGCCTGGAAGCGGTCCAAGCGCTGCACCAGGTCACCGGCTTGGACGAGGTGGTAGGGGATCATGCTCTCGGTCAGCAGACGATGCAGCCCGCGGGGCGAACTCTCATCGCACCAGATAGCCTTGCGGTGGCGCAGTACCGTGTCATGGGTAGGATGCAGCGCGGCGATGGTGGGGACCGGTCGAGCGCCGTGCAGCAGCGGCTCGCGCTCGCGCACAAACTCGAGGGTCTGGCGGAGTTCGCCCATGACGGCCGGCTGGACGTCAAAGGTGTGCGTCATCTGGTAACCGATCCAGGTCAGGCCGCCGTGCGCAATGACGGTGGCTACCTCCTGCTGCATGGCTGAGGCGGGCTTGCAGCCCCAGTCACCCCACCATTGCAGGAAGGCGCTGTTCATCACATCGAAGGGTCGGCCGAGGGTGGACCAGTAACGCGCAAAGAAACTGCCGGTGAAGGACTGGTCGTCTGGCTGGATGTCGGCGACCAGGGCCCCGACGGCGTCCGGGACCGTTTCCGGCTGTCGGGCGGAATAGGCCCAGTTAAAGGAGATGACCACCTCGGGCCGCAGGCCGTGGATCACGGCGCAGATGCGTTGACGCAAGGCCCGCATCCGGCCGAACTTCCACTCCAGGTGCGCGCCCCAGGCGGTGTCCTTGTCGTCTTTGGGCAGGGCCAGGCCGCCCGTGGCGTCCGCAAACCCTTTCCGGCAGGCGGCGCAGTAGCATACCGAGTGGATGTAGGTGCCATCGAAGAACATCGAGTCCACCGCGTAGTTGCCGACGATCTCGGCGAGGTGCGGCAACATCCACTCCTCGGCCAGCGGCCCCCATCAAGCAGATCGAGATGCCGCGCGGGTTGCCGTTGACATCGCGCTCGATCCAGTCCGGGTGGTCCTTGGCGATGGGCTCGCTGTTGAAGGTGTGGTAATAGCCGATGGCCTTGAGGCCGCGCCGGTGCAGCGCCTCGATCTGCGCCTCGAGCATATCCAGCCCGGGCGCCAGTTGGGGATGTACGTAGCGCACGCTGCCACGGCGGTGGAAGGAGTACCCATAGCCGCACTTGGTGAAGACCGAGACCGCCTGAGCGGCGGCTTCCTGGAGGCGTTCCGCCCAGCGCTCGGCGTCGAAGTCGCGGGCCAGTCCGACGGCAGTCCCCGGGCTGTGAAAGTCGAAGAAGAGCTTGCGGGTGCAGGTTTCGTACCATGATGACATGATCGTTCTCCGGTTGGTCTCACTCCAGTCGCAGCAGGGTTGTCGAGGTGGGCGGTAGATCCAGGGTGATCCGCTCGCCCTGGCCGACCGCCGCGCCGGTCAAGGCATCGACCACGGTGGCTGACCGCGGCAAGCGCAGGTCGCAGCTCCCGCCGACTTTGGTGTGGAGGGCGATCAACCCCGAGTCGGCCCGGACGACCACCTCGGCCGAGGTAGTGTAACGCCGCACTCCGGCCTCAGCCATGAGGGCGGCGAGGACTTGGCGTGGGATGAAGGGCAGGGTGGAGAGCACCTGCCGTCGCCCGGCTTCGCCACGGCTGGCCAGGAGGACGGCCCCGCTCGTGCTCTCGCGGCCCAGGACGGTCGCCTGCGGATCGACGATGGTCAGCACCGGACAGGCGTTGTCGGACTCGCCGTACTGCCTGATCTCGGTCCGGCTGACCTCGCCCTGCACCGTGGCGAAGGCGCGCAGAAGCACCGTCAGCGGCTGGCCGCCGCTCAGGCCATCGAGGACAAACTTGGCGCCGCTGAGAGGGAAGCGCGGGGCCGTGGCCGGGGCACGGCTCCAAGGCGCTCTGCTGAAGGCGGCCAGCGGCAATAGTGCGGTCTGGGGCTGGGCCGTGATCGTCAGCGCGGGCGCCACGAACTCAGCGCCCGCGGCGTCCTTGATGACGACGCGCAGGGCCAGCCCCGGGGCGCCCCCCTGACCGGCGATCTCAAGCAGGTCCGAGACGACCACGACCTGCGCTGTGCGGCGTCGTGACGTCTGCAGCCGAGCCGTCGCCAACTGGTTGAGCCGGGCCACCTCGGCCATGAGTTCAGGCTAATCGTACCAGCCCGCGCTGCCGTCGGCCCCGAAGTCGCACCACCACAGCGCGTAGAAGGCGCCGCAGATGACCCGGCCTCGAGTCGCTTCCTTGGCCGTCCGGCAGAAGGCTTCGACGTCAGCCGCGGTGACGTCTTGCTGGCAGCGGCAGGGCCATTCGATTCTCCATTCTGTCAACCACAGAGAGCACCGAGAGCACAGAGAGTAACGCACTGGCAAAGAGTAAGTTATGCGTATGTGATCCATCCTCTATTGCCACCCTCTGTGACCTCTGTGTCCTCTGTGGTGCAAGAGTCGAGTGTAGTAGAATCGAATGGCCCTACTGGCAGCGGTAGTAGGTGAGCGCCAGGGCACCTCATCCCGGGATGACGTTGAACATCATGGGCTGCTGGCCGGTGAGGAGGTAGTAGAGCGCCCCAAAAAGGGTCGGGAAAAGCGCCCCCAGCAGCTCCCCGGCGATCAGCCCAATCATGACCGGCTTGAGGCGGTTGTAGAGACTGCTGCCGCCGTACTTGGTGACCATGCCCTTGACCACCCAACCAAGCAGGTAGGAGGGGCCCATCAGCCGCAGAGGGGTCGAGGCCCAGGTGACGAACAGCAGCGGGTGCAGTGGCCACCAGGCGCACCGCAGGCGTGCCACGGTGCAGGCCAGGACCAGCGCAAAGCCGACCACGGTCAGGGTGACGCAGGTAGGATTCGGCGAAAGCTCCCGCAGCCAGGCCCGGCCCGACGCCGGCAACGCCTCGGGATTCACGCCCTGCGCGGCCAGCTTCTGGCGGATGAGGACAGCGCTGTCGAAGGGGCCTCGGGGAACGGCCACGGTCGACCAGCTATCCCCGGTGGCGCTGCCGAGGTCGTACTTGATGTAGAGCGTGACCGGGATGGCGACCACCAGTCCGACCAGCAGGGCGGCGACGCAGAGTGTCGCCGAAAGCCCGAGGCGGACCCGCCGAGTCTCCAGGACCTTCAGCGCGTTGGTCATGAACGGCATCAGGGCCTCTCGAGGGTCGATGAAAAGCACCGTGGTCACCAGCATGAGGATCAGCAATTG
>CAIZKT010000757.1:0-1983 GCA_903933565.1 uncultured Victivallales bacterium
CGCCAGCTGCTGCGCCGCGACGACCCCCAGCAGGGACGCTACCTCGAAGTCCGTAACCTCGCCCTCGAACAGCGCTTGAGCGCCAGCTTTAACCTCGGCTTCCCCATCTCGGAGTTTCCCCTCTTGCAGATGCGCTACCGGGCCTTCGACATGACCCACGTCACCGCCGCTTTCGCCAGCGAGCACTACGTTCGCCTCAACGACGACTACGCCCCGGCCGTCGCCGTGCGCCTCGCCCACGACTTGAAGCTGGACGAAGCCTGGCACACCTGGACCGGGTTCGCCGCGGATGGCTTCATCCAGCAGCCCTTCTCGACCGCCCGCTTCACCCCCAGGAGCCTGACCCTCGGCTCCGCGGGCACCCCCGACCAGACCGGGCGCTACTCCCACTGGCACCTTGACGATGTCGTCTTCGGCCCGGCCGTCGCCAAACCCGAGCAACTGGCATTCATCCCACGCTACGACGATGGCGATGGCGTCCAGGGTGTCTTCGCGGCCATCTCGGTCGGCACGAGCGCCTACGATACGCTCACGGCAGACCAGCGTGGCGCCCTCGCCTGGAACCCCTTTGAGCCCGGCAAGCCGCTCGCCCTCAGCTTCGCAGGCCTGACGGAGGGCGTTCATCACCTGCTGCTGCGCGCCACCGACACCAAGGGCAACGACTCGGCCGTGACCGACGTTCCCTTCCTGCTGGATACGCAGCCGTTGCAGGTCACCACGGCTTTCGGTCCCCTTGCCGACCCGGCCGCCAACGGCGTGCAGCTCGGCGTGACTTTCGCCAACCAGGGCGGCGCTCCCTGGGCCATTGAGAAGGCGACCTTCGCGGTGGCCGGGACCAAGCTGGACGTTCCCGCCTGGACCAGCCTGTTCGTCCATGACAGCCAGGCTGACAAGCTGGTGCTGGACTACCCGCTCATCTGCCGGACTCATTTCGACCGCGCCGCCAACGGCGACACCATCGAGTTCGCCATCGATAACATCGTGGACGGCGCCGGTAACCGCACGCCTAAAGTGGCCGTGCCCATCAAGGTGGACTACGCCAGCGATAAGACCGGCCCCTCCTGGTACTACCTGCAATTCGCGAGCAGCGTACATTGGTGGTGGAATTGGGACGGCTACCGCAATGCCACCCCTGCCTTCACGCCCGGACAGTACAACCTGGCCACCGTGGTCCACAACCCCGGCGAGACTCCCTACCTCCAACACCTGACCTACTACACCAACGGTGACCTGACGCACTCTGTGACCTGGAACCCCTCGACCCATCCCTGGATCTCGTTCCGCCTGCGTCGGCCCCAGATTAAACCCGCTGTCCTCGTGCGCTTGGCGCTCGCTACCACCGACGGTCGTAGCTATACTCTATCCCTCACCGATCCAGGTACCGGCGCCACTGAACTGAACCGTAAACAGCCCATCAAGTGGGACGCCACCAAGTGGAACCGCCTCGCCTTCAATGCGCGGGACATGCTGAAGGCGGCCGGCGTCACCGACGACGTCTTGGCCAGAACCGTCATCAGCTCCATCACCCTCCAGCGCCGCGGCACCGCGCACCTTGAGCCGATCTTCGTTGACGACTTCTTCATCCACGGTCCGGCCGCCGACCCCGCCAAGCCCGACCCGCTGCTCTGGTATGCTTTCGACGCCAGTGGCGTCGCCGCGCTGCAGGTCGAATGCGTGGCCGCCAACGACCAGATCGTGTGGACCGAGTCGCTCCCCCTCGGCAGCCCCGCCGATCTCAACACCCTGCGCGCCAAGATGCCAGCCAACCACGCCTGGCTGCGCTGCAGCGCCAAGGACAAAGTCGGCAACCTCTCGGTGCCCTTCTGGTTACCGCTGGCGAAGTAGTCCCGTGGGCCCCCCTGCAAGATACGCCTGGCCTCAGGCGCGTTTCCCTGGAGATACGCCTGGCCTCAGGCGCGTTTCCCTGGAGATACGCCTGGCCTCAGGCGCGTTTCCCTGGAGATACGCCTGGCCTCAGGCGCG
>CAIZKT010000758.1:0-3725 GCA_903933565.1 uncultured Victivallales bacterium
CGCGCCTGAGGCCAGGCCCCTCTCCAGAAGATGGTTGGAGATGCGGTGGGCTCCACCGCCGCGCCGGAGGCCAGGCGCCTCTCCAGAAGATGGGTGGAGATGCGGTGGGCTCCACCGCCGCGCCTGAGGCCAGGCGCCTCTCCAGAAGATGGGTGGAGATGCGGTGGGCTCCACCGCCGCGCCCGAGACCAGGCGGCTCTCCAGAAATCAGGGGGCGGGGGGCGCCGATGGGGCCAGCTGATCGACGATCTTGCCGGGGTTCATGATGGCGTTGGGATCGAGGGCATGCTTGATGGCGCGCATCATGTTGAGGGAGCCTTCGTCGACCACCAGGTGCATGTAGGCCTTGCGTTTACAGCCGATGCCATGTTCTCCCGAGAGGCGTCCGCCGAGGCGAGCGGTCTGGCGGTAGAGATCGGTCAGCAGGACGGGTAGCGTCGTCCGCCAGCGTTCGCTGGACCAGGCCGGGTTCATGACCGGGGTGGCGTGCAGGTTGCCATCGCCGGCGTGACCGTAGCAGGGGATGGGCACGTCATAGGCGACGGAGAGTTTCTCGACCGCCTCCACCATGGCCGGGATGGCTGCCATGGGCACGACGATGTCCTCCAGGCTCTGGTGCGGACTGATGAGCTTGAAGGCCTCGGCGATGTTGCGCCGGATGCGCCAGAGGCGTTCGGAGGTAGTGCGGTTGTCGGCGACGTAGACCTCGAAGGCGCCGGCGGCCTCGCAGGCTTCGCCGATACGTTCGTAGTCCCGCTCGACCTGGCCCTGGTCGGTGCCGTCCACCGTAATCAGGAGCATGGCGCCGGCCTGCTCGTAGGGGATGCTTTCGTTGAGGTAGCTGCACGAGGCGCGGACGCTGGTCTGGTCCATGAATTCGATGGCGGTGGGGATGATGCCGGTGCCGGTCATGATGCGGGGCACGGCGCCGATAGCTTCCCGCGCGCTGCGGAAGAGGCAGAGCAGGTCAACGCTGGCCACGGGGAGCGGCAGGAGTTTGAGGATGATGCGGGTGAAGATGCCCAGGGTGCCCTCAGAGCCGACCATCAACTGCAGCAGGTTCAGGCCGGTGACATCCTTGACGAGTTTGCCGCCGAGGCAGAGGAGGTCGCCGTTGGGCGCCACCACGTCCAGGCCGGTGACGTAGCGGCCCGTGACGCCATACTTGACGGCTTTGCCGCCGCCGGCGTTCTCGGCGACGTTGCCACCGATGCAGCAGCTCTCGAGGCTCATGGGGTAGCCGGCGTAGAACAAGCGGTGCGGGCGCAGCTTCTCGTTGATCTCGCTGGTGATGACGCCGGGCTCGACCACGATCATCAGGTTCTCGGTATCGATCTCCAGGATGCGATTGAGGCGCCCCACGTCCAGAACGATGCCGCCGAAGAGGGGCACGGCGCCGCCGGAGAGACCGCTGCCGGCGCCGCGGGGGGTGATGGGGACATTCTCGCGATTGGCCAGCCGGACGAGGGCCTGGATGTCCGCCGCGGAACCGGGTCGCACCACCAGTTCGGGCAGATGACAGGCGCCAGACTCATCAACCGACTCATCGTGGCCGTAGGGCTCAAGCCGGTCCGGCGCCGCGTAGATGACCTGCCGGTCGCCGACGATGGCGGCCACCTGGCGAGCGATCTCGGGAGTGACGGGGGCGTAGGGCGCGCTCACGGTGCGGCTCCTCCCTGCTGCCCAGCCTGAGCGCGGGCGCGTCGCAGCTTCTCGATCAGCACCGGCAGGATGTCGAACAGGTCGCCCACGAGGCCCAGTTCGGCGACCTTGAGGATCTGGGCTTCGGGGTCGCTGTTGATGGCGATGATGGTGTCGCTGGTCTGCATTCCGGCCAGGTGTTGCACGGAGCCGGACAGGCCCACGGCGAGGTAGAGCCGCGGCGCGACCGTCTTGCCGGAGAGCCCGACCTGGTGGGGGTAATCGAGCCAGCCACGGTCGACCACGTCGCGGGTGGCGCCGAGAGCCCCCTCGAGACTGTCGGCCAGTTGCCGCACCAGCGGCAGGTTCTCGGGCCGCCGGATGCCGCGGCCGACGCTGACCACGATCTCGGCGTCCTGGAGCGTCCGGCTCTCGGGAGATGGCAGGAAACCGGTGTGCCGAACGCGGCTGCGCAGGAGGTCGGGCGCTGGGACGCTGCGTTCGAGGCGGCCGGTACGGGTCGGGTCCGGCGGCGGCGGGCGGGTCGAATGCGGCCGGACGGTGGCCATCTGCGGCCGATGCCGGGGGGTGCGGATGGTGGCCAGGATATGTCCGCCGATGGCCGGGCGCGTCTGCAAGAGATCGCCGGTGGCGGGATCGATGTCGAGCTCGGTGCAGTCCGCGGTCAGGCCGGTGTGCAGCTTCACGGCCAGGTAGGGCATGAGCGTCCGGCCGGTGCTGGTGGCGGCGGCGATAAGGATCTGCGGCGCGTGTCGACGAACCAGGTCTTCCAGGCAGGCGGCATAGGGTTCGACGAGGAAGTCGCGGAGCGCGTCGTGCTCGACCGTCAGCACCCCGTCGGCGCCGCCAGCGTGCAGTCGCCGCAGCTCGGGGTCAGGAAAAGCGGGGCCGACGACCACGGCCCACAGCGGCGCCCCCAGCGCGTCGGCGAGGCGGCGACCGCGACCGAGCAACTCGAAGCCGACGCGGGCCAGTTGTCCGTCGGCATGTTCGGCCAGAACCCAGACGGGGGCATCGCGATTCGACATCAGAGCAGGCCTCGTTCAGTCAGGAAGGCAACCACGCGGTCCGTGGCAGCATCCACTTCGCGGGCCTCGCTGGCCCGCAGCAGCTCACAGGTCCGGGTCAGGCGGGGACGGAAAATGCGTTCGACCCGAGTGGGCGAGCCCTTGAGCCCGACCGCATCCGCCGGGACCTCGAGGTCGCGGGCCGCCCAGACGGTAACCTCGGCTCGGCGGGCGCGCTGCTTACCGCGCAGGGTCGGCAAGCGTGGCACGGCAATCTCCTTGACCACGGTGACCACGGCGGGCAAGTCGGCGGAAAGGAGTTCGCGGCCATTCTCGACCAGCCTCTCGGCCTGGCAGGCGCCGTCCGCGAGCAGAGTCAACTTAGAAACGTAGGTGAGCACGGGCATATCGAGGAAAGCGGCCAGGCCGGGGCCGACCTGGCCCGTGTCGCCATCGGTGGCGCGTTCGCCGCAGAGGATCAGGTCCACGGGTTGCAGGCGACGCAGCGCCGCCGCCAGGACGCAGGCGGTGGACCAGGTATCGGCGCCGGCGAAGGCCTTGTCGGTGACCAGTACGGCGCGGTCGGCGCCCATGGCCAGGACCTCGCGCAGGGCGGACTCCGCCCGCGGCGGACCCATGCTGACCACCACGACCTCGCAGGGCGGCGGCGCCGCCTCGCGCAGGCGCAGCGCACACTCCACCGCATAGAGGTCAAGCGGGTTGACAATCGCGTCAACGCCGTCGCGGATCATGGTCCCCGTCACCTCGTCCATACGGACCGACGAGGTCTCGGGCACCTGTTTGATGGGAACGACAAGACGCACGGAGTCACCTTTCCGCCGAGCAACCACCGGCCGCCCCCGCCGCGGGTCTTGCGGACGGCCCGGTTGACGCAGTGCAATCTGCCTGAAGCGTGCAGAAAGTCAACCGCTGAGAGCCCGAGTGGTTTCAAGAAAGAGCCCCCGCGTGATCTAGCAGGCGTCGGCCCTGACCCCGCTGGCCTCCTTGGATGAGACTTGCAGCAACCTCGTATGACACCAGGCGCTTCCCATTCCG
>CAIZKT010000759.1:0-9082 GCA_903933565.1 uncultured Victivallales bacterium
CCCTGCTGCGCAATGCTGAAGGTCACGACCCCGATCGACCGACCCCGTTGCGAGGGGTCAGACAGGCGAGTCACGATCTCACCAACCAGCGCTTCAGCTTCTTTGGGGTTGGTTCGGCTGCGGCTGGCGTCGTAGAAGCCTCCCTCGATGGCCTGGAGAGATACGCCCAGGTGCCGGCAGTCGTCCGCGGCAGAGGGGAACGACAGGAGTTCGTTGAAGTAGTAGTGATGGTTGCTGAATGCGATCAGGCTCTCGTGCCGACTGCGGTAGTGCCACTTGAGTGACTGCGCGGGCATCTGGCAGGCCACGCACTCATCGAGGATGCTCTCGAGGTCCTGGATATCATCTTCCGTCTGTGTGGACTCGTCATCCGTACCCTTCTCGAAGAAACTCGTCGGCGGGAGTTGCTTCGAGTCTCCCACGACGATGACCTGGTCGCCGCGTGCGATGGCGCCGATGGCCTCCCATGGGGGCATCTGCGACGCTTCGTCGAAGACCACTATATCGAACTTCGGGAAGTCGGCCCCCAGGAACTGAGCGACAGACAAGGGGCTCATCAACACGCAGGGTTTCAGGCGGGCCAGGGCTTCCGGGCATTCGGCAAAGGCCTGTCGTATCGTGAAGCGACCACCCTTGGTGAAGCGCTTGATGGTGCCCATTTCCGAGCTGCGGAACCGTTCGACCTCAACCCCCTGTCGCGGCAGGCGGAGGCTCAACTGCGCAAAGACGGCGCTCCGGACCAGTTCCCGTACCTGTTCGTCGAGATCGCGGAACACCCCGACCTTGCGCGAGTGCTCCGAGCCGAAGAAGCGCCCAAGCACAGCGTCCTCGGCCAGGATCTGCTTCAGACACCAGCGTGCGAACGCCTTCTCGCACAGCCGGGCAAGCTGGCCTGGCGGCACGGTCCCACTTTCAACGGCAACTGCCGCGGGTCCCATGCCAAACTCCACCGCCAAAACCCGTGCCGCCTGGTAGGAACACCAGCTCCGCAGTTCGCCCAGGTTTGAGGCCCAGCGGGCCGCGGCAGCAGTGACTGCCGACGCGTAGTCCGGGACGGAATCGACGAGCGCAGGCGAACTGCCGCTGATCTGGAGTTCGCTCTGAACGTCAGCCCACGCCTGACGGTACTCCTGCATCGCCTCCCTGAAACGCGCGAAGGACTTGCCCAGCGGCCCGCCCGCGACGATGAGATCGCGCTGCTCGGCAACCAGAGCACTCCACAGGTTCCAGACTTCGATTGCCTGGGCTGTGTCTTCGTAGTCGGTCCGCGCCACCACCCCCCTGAAGCGCCCAACCCAGTCCACCTGCCTGGCCAGCAAGTCCCAGTCCGGCTGACCGTTGGACCAGTGTGTGCCGAACAGAGTCACGAGGTCACTCGCACGGGCGATGCTCGCCTCAAGCCCCTTCAGTGAGATGGCTGTCGTGAGATGCTCCCTCATGGCGTCGCAGGTCAGGGACTCCGGTGTCTTCTGGACTTTCCTCAGGGTGCGCCGAACCTGGAGGGTCGTCAGCCAACGCGAGATCGGGTTCTTCTGCTGCCCCTCGATCAGTTTGCACTGCAGTTGCTCTAGGGGAAGGCCGAGGAAACCCTCGACGTAGAGTCCCATCAGGCGGTTACGGACCTCGTCACGAGTACGCCCCGTGTGGATCAGCTCCAGCAGACGGATCCGGGTTCCCGACCAGTCAGAGGCTCGCGCCAGTGCCGGGGCGATCGGCGGGGCGTCGAGCAGGCAACCGGTCAGCTCCTCGGCGAAGTCCAAGACGAACCGGCTCCACTTCGTCGAGCCCAACCGCAGCGGCGGCAGGGCATTCCCAGCATGCACGGCCAGGCTTTCCGCGGCACTCGTCAGTCGGCGCAGCTTCTGTGCCGCTTGTGCCTCCAAGCCGACATTCCAGGTCGTGAGCCCCACGTCGCAGAGGGGATGGTCAGGACGCAGACCGGCGGTTTCCGCAGCTGTCTGCAACTGCCGTGCCACGCTGAAGATACGATCTGTACGCTCGGCGCTCATGCCGGCCATGGCGCCGAAAGTCGCGTCCACATCCGGCAGAGCCGAGTAGTCGATCATCCGGTTCATCGCCCAATAGGCGCTTTGGCCGAACGGTCGCGGTTCGTGGAGAGACTTCACGTAGGCGTTGAGTTCCGCACGCTGCTCCTCAAGTTGGGTCGTCCGGCGTGGCCACTCCGCAGGTTCGAGGCAACGGTCGACCTGGAGAGCCTCCTCCAACTGCCTGCGGAAGTCGGTCTTGTTGGCCTTACGGGAGTG
Source organism: uncultured Victivallales bacterium (assembly GCA_903933565.1). Taxonomy (GTDB): domain Bacteria; phylum Verrucomicrobiota; class Lentisphaeria; order Oligosphaerales; family JAFGRS01; genus CAILUI01. Next base: position 2,265 of record CAIZKT010000759.1, read on the forward strand.
CAGCTCCAGACAGAAGGGCCCCAGCCCCACGGCTTGGAGCCGACGCTCAACCACCTCCAGCGCGGCCATCTTCTCCGACACAAACAGGACCCTCTTTCCCTTGGTCATGCAATGGGCAATCAGATTCGTGATGGTCTGCGATTTGCCCGTACCTGGAGGCCCCTGCAGGACGAAGCTCACCCCGCGCTCTGCCGCCAGGATGGCGGCAAGCTGTGACGAGTCTGCGTCGAGCGGGCAATACGTGTCCGCCGGTTTGAGGTGAGCGTCCAGTTCCTCGGCGGGTACGACAGAACCCTGGGTAGGAAAGGCTTCCCCGGGGGTCTCCAACAGGTGCCGGACGATGGGGCTGTCCTTGAGGGTGGCGGTGTGACGATCCAGGTCAAGCCACATCAGGAACTTGGTGAAGGTCAGAATGGACAGGCTGGCGCTCTCGGTGACTTCCCAGCGCTCGATGTTCTTGACAGCTTCGCGAAAGCGGCGCAGGATGGCCAGGATATCCAGTCCCGCGTCATCGGTCGGCAGAGGATCAAGCCCGTCGATCTCCAGGCCGAAATCCGCCTTCAGCTTCTCCATCAGGGTGACGTTGATCCTCGACTCGTCTTCGAGCATCCTCACCCGGAACCCCTCACGGACAGAACGGCGCTCGATGTACATCGGAACCAGAATGATCGGCGCAAAGCTGGGCACCTCGCTCTTGTCTGACTCATACCAGCATAGAGAGCCGAGAGTCATGAACAGGGTGTTGGCGCCGGATTCCTCGAGGCTCAGACGGTCGGCTCGACTGACCTCAAGCATCCGCCGCTCCAGCTCCTCAGGGGTCAGGAGGGCGTGGAGCCTGCGCTGCGCCATCTGCCCCTGAAGGAAAACGTCCCGAGCGTCTGTCCCGGTGCGTTCGCGATGCGTCTCCGCGTCGCGGGGGTCGGCAGCACCCATGACCTTCGGCTGGGGCAGAACCGCGAACTCCTCCCCTCCGACCAAGGCGTCCTCCAGCGCTGCCAGATTCGGGCACAGAAGCGGGATCACTCGACGGGAATCCCGGAGATTGAGAAGCGGGTTCCGGCGGCTCAGGTCCAGCAGCTTGCGTTTCCACCTCTCCAGACGAGAGAACTCCTCCTCGGCGGCTCCGGCAGGAGCCGGCTCCGCCGCCTTCCCGGGCCCGGCAGCACTCCCGTCCGCGGGGCCCGCCTGGGTGGCATCCGCGCCAGCGGACTTGAGCGGCGCACACTCGACCGCCTGGTACTGGGTTCCCGAGACGCGGGCGGCCATCGGGCGAATGCCGGCGCGCCGCGCCATCCGAACGTCCAGCGCATACCGGAACTCCGCCGATGCCTCCAAGTGGCGCATCGCCGTGCGGCAAGCGTCGGTGAACGACACGGGAGGACTGGCGCAGAGGCCTGTCGCCTCGATCACCACGATCTCGCCTAGATCGACGCGTTTCTTGACCGCCAGCCCGGAAGGAACAACTGCCGTCTCGAACGAGTCGTCACACAGCCAGGCTCCCGCAAATGCGTGACCCTGCTTAAGTAACACGAACGGGGCCATTCCGGCGTGCTCAAGACAGGCACACAGAAGCACGGCCATGTCGAGACAGGTGCCCAGGCGGTGTTCGAGCACCTGATCCGGCGTACGGATCTTCTGACCTGTACTCTCGAAACTGGGCGGCGGGTTGACGTAGGCGGTCCCCAGCGACCCGAGGGCATCGTAGACCGCGCCGACCTCTCTGAGCACCCGCTCGCGCGCGGAATTCTGGTAAGCGGCGATCTTGGATTCCCCGGTACGTGCGTCGAGCATCTCGCAGGCCCTACGGACCAGCGGCCCGACCGCCGGGTGGTTCGGCATGATGAAGGCGGCCAGGATCTCATGGAGCGAGGTCACCCCATCCCACTCGTTGTAGGCCAGCACGTCGACGGGGTACCGCTGCTGAAGAAGCCTCGTGCCATCATTCGCGTGTACGTCGAAGCTGAGCTCTCCGCGTTCCCGCTCCTCCTGGTTCACAAGCCTGTCCCGGAGAAGTTGGAGGCGAACCCTGTCCGGCGGTATGTCGATGCCGGCCCCCGCAGGACACCTGCCCAGGTTCAGGGACAGAGGAGAGCAGACGGCTGGGCTGGCCTCGATCCGGAGCGTCAGGTCACCGGTCTCGGCAGTGGACTGGTTCTGCAGCCGCAAAGCGCGGATCAGGGGTACGTCATTCTGCTGCATCGCAAAGTTGACGCACGTCGAGTAGTCAACCTGCAACGCGATGCTGACAGGATCGGACGCCATACAGTACCTCCCTCCCCAAGGCAAGCGCTCATTCCCCCTCTTCGGGCCATCCGGCCCCCTGGCCGCGAACAACACGCATACGGGCAGGCCCCGTCACCTCTCCCCAAGTCTGCATCAGGACACCTGGAACCCCGCCTTGAGGTCGTCCAGGATCTGGTTGATCGCGGCAATGGTCTCCGGGGCCGGGACATGGTCCTTACCCCCTAGCTGTACCTGAACTCGGAAGACGAGCGGGCACCCGCTCTTGCTCTTGATGGCAAGCAGCTTAGGGATAGCGTCTCCCAGATCCTGTATCTCGGAGGGCTCCAGATCGGCCTCAGCGACCAGGCTGTTGGCTTCGCGCGTTTCTTTGCCGCCACTGCTACCCCCGCTCGGATACCCACCACCCTTGCCACCGCTGGTGGCCACCTTGAGCTTGACGCCCTGGGCGGACGGGTAGTCGCATGGCCACTTGCCGGAGGTCGGCTCAAGCTAGGTGAAACGGGCGTTCAGGGACGCGCCAACGACATCCCGAACTGTCTTCCACGGCAGGGTCTGTCCGAACCTCTGGGAAAGCGCCGTGGCCACGGCCAGAGCCGTTGTCTGGTTCTCGGTCCAGGCGTCTGCTAGGTTCTCCGGCAGAATCCCGGCGGCCGCGATTGTGGCCGGGGGCTTCTGCAGGTTCGCCAGGTTCGTGAGAATACCGGCGGGGATCGGCTCGGCCAGGATGCTGGCAGGCCCATTGGTAAGCCAGAGGGTCCCCGCTTCCACCGCCTGCGTCACCGCAGCCTTAACGACGTGCTCCGCTGCCTTGGGGATGGGTACCGGCTCAAGGTAACCATTGCGCTGGACCTGGATGATGTTGCCGCCCCGGAAGTAGTCCACTATGGCCTGTACGGTGACGGCATCGCCTTTCCATAGCTCGGGCAGTCTACCGGGTTCGAGTAGCCCCGCCACGATCTCCTGCAACTCGGCCGCTTCCGGCAGGACCAGTTCCATGGCCGGCTCGGCCATCGCGGCCTCATCGGGACGCCAGTGCCACCAGGTTCGTACCGAGCCGTCGGGACGCAACAGCCGCAGAACAAAGGCGCCCTTGGCGCAACCATCCACAAGCGTGTCGGCGATGGCCTGCGCCTTCAGCATCTTGGGCAGATGCGGCAGTTGCGCGAAGGCTCCCGACAGGTCTTTGACGCGTCGGCTGGTCTCACCGTCGCGCCACAGGTTATAGGGACCATCCGGCAGCAGCGCCTCGGCCGAGATGGAGGAGTCCTGCACCCGGGAGCGGGAGTCGTTCTTGATGATCGCAAAGTGTGGTTCGTCGGTGACATTGATCTTGAAGGCCTGTACTTCGTCCTTATCCGACACGGTCACGACCGTACAGTAGGCCTGCCTGACAGCCTCGGGGATCCGGCCACGAGCCTTGTCCACATTGATGCTCAACGTCTGCAAGCGGGCCACATCGACGTTGCCATCCTTCTCCTGTTCCTTCAACTCGGCCCGAACCTGCTCCCACGCCAGGAAATCACGCACACGGGCCGATGCCACCTCCAAGCCATCCCGTGACGGCGCCAGCAGGATGACTGTATTGCGATAGACGCGTGGCTTCTCCGGTCCGGTCGTCTCATCCAGGTAACGTTTGGCCTCAGCGCTTGGCTTGCCCGAATCACTGGCGACACTGGGGCCGAGGATGGCGTAGTGAAAGAGGCCATCGTCCTCGATGTCGCGTGGCCGCGTTGGCAACGAGTGAACGCGCACACCTGCCGCCGAGGCTCCCGCAGACAAGGCTTTAGCTTTGCCGATCTCGTCCAGCAAACGGGCGCGCACGATCTCGTCGGAGATGCGGCTGGCCGCCACAGCATGCATCTGGGTCAGATTGGGGCGATTGCCCAGCCGCCAGGTGCCGGGCAACTGGTTCCCCTCTGCCGCCGCGTACTGGTCATCAAGCCAGAAACTCGCCTGCGCCCAGCGCATCAGGCCCTTCTCCAGCTCAATCCGATCTGGCCGGCTGGGGGCAACCAACACCATCAGGTCGCGCGTGCGAGCGCTCTGGCCGATGGGCTGGGAATGCAGGAATGTGGCCACAACGGCCTGTTCGATCTCACGGCTGCGCAACCCCACCGATTCCCGTTGGATATCGCGCGCCCGGGCGACCTCGCCATCGATGATGCCGGTCCATGCCTGCTTCTTGCCCTCAGACTCCTCCGTGTCAGCCACGGTGACCAGTTCTCGCAACGCTTCGGACAGCCCGTCCCGCTTGGGGCCGGGAAGAAACACGCAGGGCCCCACCAGAGGACTGGTGTCCCAGCGTTCGGCTTCCCTCAGGGCCAGGGCGAAGGTCCGCAGCACGCCACGGGTGCGCTGAAAGCGGTCCAACTGCGTCCATTTGGCGTAGAACACCTCCGTGAGATCCGGATGGAACGGGTAGCTCTTCAGGAAACGTTCCTCGGCGTCGGCACCCTGTTTCCTGGTCTGCTCGTCGATCTCGCAGATGCCCTTGAGCGCCGCCTGCACATGCGGACGGAACGCATCTTTGTCCTTGATCGACGCGGGGGTGAAGAAACGGCGGCGCAGTACCTCCGCCACGTCCTCCTTGGCCACCGGCTCGACGGCTTCCTCACGCTGACGCTGGAAGATGTCGTACAACTCACCCTGCAACTGCCGACCAACCGTGTCGCTCTTGGCCGGGTCGCTGGCCAGCAGCGAAGCGACCACGCAGCACCGATCAACCTTGGTGGCAGCCTGGGTCAGGTACTGGAAGAAGTTGATCATGCGGTCGCGCCACTTGCGGTCCGCCGAGACCTTCTCGCGCACGTACATCAGCACTTCGTCGATCAGGATGAGAACGCCCAGTCCCTCCTTGACCGGCAGTTCCAGCAGTTCGGTCAAGGTGTTCTCCGCCGGGGCGGACTCCCTCTCGGCGGTCGACTTGCCCGCATTCAACACGCGCAGGCCCGCTTCGCCCGCAAGCTGGTACGCCAGGATGCTCCACGGTTGCACCAACCGTTGCGTCTCGCCATTCGGCCCCCGTACCTCCATACCTGTCTCGACGTCCAGCTTGTCGAAACAGAGCCCCGCAACGCGTGCTCGGGGCGGGGCCTGGCCGATGGCCTGGCGGAACTCGTGAACGGCGGCCATGTCCGGCAGGTTGTCCGGATCCGTTACCAGGTGCCGCAGGGTGATCAGTGTGTGCGTCTTGCCGCCGCCATAGGTCAGATCAAGCTGGCGCACGGCCTTGTCGTTCTTCCCCGCCACCCGGAGCACCACGTCTCGCACCAGTTGGCGCAGGTTGTAGGTCGGGAACGTCAGTGCAAAGAACCGCTCCGGGTCCTCGTAGATGGGGCGCTTGCCGCTTTGCATCATGACCTCGTACAGGTCAGCGGCAAACATGTGCAACGGCAACTCGCCGGACTTCAGGTCCTCGCGCAGCGCCACCACTTCATGCCAGGGCTTCCAGGGGGTCTTTGCCATCACCGCGACTCCTCTGTCCGGGGCGTCTCCAGCGGCTTCCCAGTCGGGCCGGGGAACCACTCCCGCAATACCCGTTTCAGCTTCAGAAAGGACCGTTCCTGGCACTGATCGAGGCTCACCTTCTCTGCAAGTTGCCGGTAGAGCACCGATGTCCGGTGCTTGCGCACCACCCGCATGGCGGCCTCGGTCGCTTCTTTGGGGCGGGCTGGCTTCGCTGCCCCGCGTACCAGGTGCCCTTCCTGACGCAGCCACTGGCGCAGGGCCGGCGTGCGTCCAGACCAGCCCAGCACGTCATCAACGCAGAGTGAATCGCTCCAGAGCCAGTTCTCCAGCTCTGGCTCGATCACGATGCAAGCTGCCCGGCCGGCCCAACCCGATGCCGCGAGTTGCCGCTCCACGGCTGCCTCAAGCCGCTCCGCAGGCACCTGCTCCGCCCCGCAGCCTTCGTGGTCGAACAGCACCAGCGCATGCTGGTACTGCCTCTCGAACGGCCTCAGATAGTCGTCAGACCGCAGCCGACAGCCAGGATCACGGTCTTCGTGTCGGTCGATAGTGTACTGGAAGCTGCGAATCCCCAACGCCGCCTGGCGGCGCGTGAAGAGCCCTTCCAGAGCCGCGGCTTCGTCCTTGCCTGGTGTCAGGACGATCAGGTCGGAGAGGGACTCGCCGCTCATCCAAGCACCCCGCTTCCGAAGAGCGTCCCGAGAGACACCTCGCGCTTCCAGTCCCGCAGACGTGGGTGGTCCTGCCCGCGCACGATGGCGACGCCGGCGGCGGGATCGCGACCGAAGACCAGGACTTGCGGTAGTTCCAGCATACTCAGGACAGACGGCGAATGCGTCGAGACCAGCACCTGTCCGTCGTAGACGCTGCTCAGCGACTGGATGATGGGCTCCAGGTTCAGGGGGTGAATGTGAGACTCGGGTTCCTCGATCAGGTAGATGCATCCTGGCTGCGACCAGTAAGCCAGGAAGGTCAGCGCCAACAGGCAGAGCGTGCCTTCCGACAGCGCCCACGACGGGACTTCGAGCCCGTTGGCGTACTGGACCATCAGGTACCGGTGCCGGTCCTCCGGGCGCTCGACCACACGCATGCCGCTGACATCGCGC
>CAIZKT010000760.1:0-8410 GCA_903933565.1 uncultured Victivallales bacterium
GAAGACGGCATACGAGATCTATCGCTGTGACTGGAGTTCAGACGTGTGCTTTCCGATCTTGTACCCCCATTGAAAGACCCGTATCCTCCTTGCCTCCCGTGGGCAGATCCCAATCCTCCGGCTGCAACACTCGCCCCACCACGGCCCAGGCTTCGGGGTGTTCGGCGTGCGCCCGGCGCTGCGCCGCTACCAACTCCGCGCCAGGAATAATGTCGTCATCCAGGAAAAGGACCAGTTCACCTCGAGCCTCGAGCAGCCCGCGGTTCATGGCGCCGACCGTTCCCGGCGGCGCCTGCCGGAGCCAGCGGATGCCGCCCGCCGCGTGCTGCTGCGCGAGGTAGTCAGAGGTCGGCGGCCCGTGGTCCGTAGTCTGATCCACGACCACGATCTCAGCGGCTGGCGCCGACAGCGCCAGCAGATGCCGCAGGGTCTCGCAAAGGACCTCATCCCGACCGTACGTGGGGATAACGATGGAGAGGTTCAAGTCGTCATAGGCTTCGCGGGCCTTGAGGCCCATCCCAGCGGCGGCCAACGCCTTGCAGGTGTGGCTGCCGATGTAGCCCGCGCCCCCGGTGACCAGGATGCGTCTCATGTTTCCCCGCTATCTTGCCGCCTCGCCAGCGCATAGCGGCAAGCAGAGCGCCTACGGAACCCCGGATAAGCTCGAACTCTTATTCCCGGACCACCCGGAAGACCAGTAGGTTGGCAGTATACCAGTCTGCCACGTTGGCGCTGGCTCGCCACTGCCGGACGAGAGACTCCTGCAGGCGACGGTCCTGGGAGTACCCCTTTTCCGAGAACAGATCGGCCCAGTAGCACGCTGGCTGCTCGTTGACGTGGTCGGTACCCCCCTGGCCTGGCGGCGCGGCCGAAAAGAGGACGACCGGTGCTACCCCCGTCAGCGATGAGACGAGATGGGACGCGAAGCGAGCCGGGATGTGCTCCGCGACCTCAAAGCAGACCGCGACATCAGCTGCGGTACCGGGTGGGAAACGGCCGGTGGCGAGATCAATGGCCGTCACGTCCAGGCCACGCTCGGCACACATCGCAAGGCCGCCCTTGGCCTTCTCGAAGCCATGGACGCGGACGCCCAAGTCTCGCAGCGCGGCCAGCAACGCCCCCGAGCCACAGCCAACGTCGATCACGCTGTGCGGGTGCAGTTCGTCGACGATGGACTGAGCCATCGTCGGCGCGCTGCTGCTGGCCGGGCCATCCATGACTTCGATGAAGAAGTCCTTGCTGTACGCTACGTCATGGGGCAACACACGGTAGAGAAGGCGCTTGCACACGCGGAGGACCCACGTAGTACGCCACCTCGCCGGCACGGCCCAGCGGTAGGCCTGTTGCAGCCATCTGATCATACTGCATCCGCCGCACTGGCCCCCCCACTCCGAGGGGATCGTCTCAGTACCCACCAAATGTGCGCCCGGACAACCAGCCACCGAAGCACGTTCCGCCAGGACAGGCGGAAGCCGGGCCTCTGCAGCGGCTTCCTCTGCTTGACAGCTACTCTGAGCGCTCTACAGGTTGCCACTCCCCCTACCTTGAGTACCCGACCATATTCGATGCCGCCGAGAACACGAGCAACCAAGGAAGGCAGGTTCTCGGAGTAGCAGCAGAGGCGGTTTGCCGCGAGCTCGATGAGTACGGAAGTCTGGCGCGTGGACTTGTACGCAGGCCGCACGCTCAGCGCCTCGTGGCCGTGGATCACGCGGATCGCATGGCATACCGCAATGATGTAACCCAGGCGTAGCAAGCGCAGGCCCAGGGCCTCTTCCTCTCCGCCGTAGGCGCCGTACTCCGGGTATCCTCCGGCCCGCAGAACGACAACGCGCCGCAACGCTACCGCACACCCGATGAAGGCGAAATCCTGGATCCCATCGGGTAGCCGGTGCCTGGGGTAGATCGAGCCGACACCGCCCGGGCCACCCGCCCAGTGCTCGTGAACAGGGAACGAAAGCGCGCCAGCCTCAGGACTCTCGGCCATCGCCTGCTCGATCCTATCGAAAGCTTGGTCTCCCACCGGCCATGAGTCATCGTCAAGTTGGAGCACGAACTCGCCATGTGCCGCCGCAAGTCCCTGATTGCGTGCCCGCTTGTACCCACGGCTCTCGTCGTTGCGCAGCAGGCAGATCGGGGTCCCCGTACCGATCCAGGCCTGCAGTTGCGGGGTGCTGAGAGGGCGTGCGGAGCCGTCATCCACGACCACGAGCTCGTCCCCTGGACGGAACTGCGGCGCCAACCTGCCTAGGACAAACTCCAGGAACCCCTCTCGGTCCTTGGTCGTGATGAGAACACTGATGGACATGGGCCATCTGCCTACTGGAGAGGAGTACCGGAGAAACAGAACCCTGCGTCAGGGTCCGCAATCCCTCGTGAACACCGTCAGAGTGTCGACCTCTGCCGCAACTCGGAACCCCACGCCCTGGACCAGCCTGAGTTCGTTGGCCAGACGGATCGGGCCGAGGTGGGGCTCGTTCCGACCCGGGACGTGGCGACTATCGTGGAACGCGACGGCGCCGCCAGGCCTGACGAACGGACTCCAATTCTCCCAGTCCTGCCGGACAGCGTCGTAGGAATGGTCCGCATCGATGAACACCAGGTCGATCGGCAGCGTCCAGCCCTGCACCGCCTCGTGGCTAAACTTCCGGATGAAGCGCACGTCGCCGTTTGGGGCTTGGCTGACCTCGCGACGGCTGATGCCGTAGCCGTAGGAGAAACCCAGTCGGTCACGAGAAAATGGGTCAACACACCAGAGCGTCCCGACAGGGGACATGGCCGCCCGCAGGACACGAGATGTAACCCCCTCGTAGACCCCGAGTTCGACGATGCAGGTAGCGCCCTTGGCAGACTGGGCAAGCAGGTCGCGCTCAGCCTGTGTCGTCTGCGTCCGCGCCTCGGCCAGACCGAAGGCATGTCCTACCCAATGGAGCAACTGCTTGCCAGCCATGAACCGCCCTTACCCTTGGAGTTTGCGGCGCACGCCCAAGCGAACCGGGGCGAGGGCGGGGCCCCGCTCCCACGCGTCAGAGGCTCTTGCCGAACCCTCGGCTCAGCAGCATCCCGCCTGGAGTCGGCGGTCCGCTCGGGCGTAGCCAGAGCTTCCGCCGTATCTGGGGAACCCCGAACCCGCCCGGAACGGGCTGGGCAGCGCGGGCTCCAGGGCCAGACGCGGGGTCCTGCAAGAGCCTCGTCAGGTAGGGGACTCGCGGGCCAGCAGGTCGAGGTAGAAACGCTCCGACTCCGCGGCGGTCCGATCCCAGGTATAGGATCGCGCCGCCGCCGCGGCACCCCGGGAGACGCGCTCGGCGAGAACCGGGTCGGCCAGGACCGCGGTGATCCGCGCGGCAAAGGCAGGCGCGTCGCCGACCGGGACGGTCCAGCCGTTCTCGCCACTCACGATCACATCCCGCATGCCGGCCGCATGCGACCCGACGACCAGCATCCCGCGGGCCATCGCTTCGAGAAAAACCTTGCCAAAACCCTCGGCCAGAGTGGGGAAGACGAACACCCCGGACTGGTCGTACCGCGTGACGAGGTCCACCTGAGGTACGGGCGGGTAGAAGGTCACGCCGCGCCGGGCTTCCGGGCTGAGCAGTCGCCGCGCTTCGTCCTGCTGCTCGGGCGGACAGCACCAGCCAAGCGAGATGCCCGGGTGGGCGCCGACGAGGCGGTCGTATATCTCGGCCAGGACATGAACTCCTTTGAAGAACGCGAACTGCCCGACGTACAGCACCCGCGCGGCGCGCTCGGGCCGCATCGGCGGCGGCGCAGACGAGAGAAAGGGGTCAGGCACACCCATAGGAATCGTGCCCACCCGCCCTGAGCCCAGGCTGTATTCCCGCTCGATGTACTCCGTGTCCTCCGAGCAACTGGTGAGGACGCCATGGCTCTGCACCGCAGCCCACCGGGCATACCGTCGCTCCAGCGCAAACCGCAGTGGCCGCCCCAGGAGTCCACGCGGGAACCCCCACTCGGGGACGCCATAGCGCCGCCGCCAGGGCTGCAGCGCCGTCGTTAGGCGCGGTTCCCAACCCTGCGTCTGGGTGATGAAGACCCCGGCGCGCCGCTGGCGCCGATGCTCAACCGCCGCTGCCCACGAAAAGGGCTGGTTCACCTGGATCACGTCGTAGCGCTTGCCTTGGCAGCGTCGTGCGACTTCCCGCCGCAGAGCCCACGGGAGTTCCAGCAGGTAGTGCAGGTTCCAATGCTTGACGCGGTGCGGGAGATCGTCGGACCAGACGCAGTCCACCTCATGCCCGCGGCGACGAAGAGCCGCGGCCGTCTGCACGACCGTCCCTGAAGCGCCCCCGTTAGGGTCTGCAGGGGCATCGATGCAGAGAAGAATCCTCATGGGGCTCCTCCCCCGGCCGCAACTCGGGCCCGGGGTAGGAGAAGGCTCTGCAGCAGGCGGAAGAGGCGGCCGACTGCGAGAGGGTCGGCGCGCACGGCGCGCCACAGGTACTGGCGACAGCGCCTGTCCCCGTTACGGCGGAGTATTTCGCCAACGAAGTAGTCACCCGCCCCGCGCCGGGAGCGCCCGGCTCGGCGGTTGAGGCGGCCGGGGCGAATGGCGGCGGCACGCGCCAGAACCGCGTCCTCCGGAATCCCCTGCCGACGGCAGCCGAAGGCCGCGAAACTGCACTGGCCGATCTGCATCTGCCGCTCGTGGTTGTGGGAACTGACCCCCTGCGGCAGCATCCGCACCCGGTAGAGCGCGGCCGGCACCAGGGCGAACCAGCCCTGTTCGGCCAACCGGTACCACAAGTCCCAGTCCTGCCCGTAGTAGAACTGCCAGCGATAGCCTCCGGCCCGGTGGTAGGCCTCCGCGCGCATCATCACCGAGGGGTGGCAGGTCGGCCCTGCTTTCAGGTTCTCACCGGGCGTGTCGGGGAGCACGTTGCCAAGCCATACAGAAGAGGGACTTGTGGCCACAGGTCCCTCTTCTGTCCAGAGGGGCTCCCACTCCGGCCCACAGAACTCCGTCCAGCAGGAGACGAAGACCACCTCGGGGTGCTGCTCGAGCACCTCGACCTGGCGGCGCAGGCGGTCCGGGGTCATCACGTCGCCGACGTCCAGCCGGGCGATGTACTGACCCTTTGCGGCAGCGCACCCATCGATCAGGGCCTTGGTCAAGCCCGCGTTTTGCTTGGTGATGACGCGGATGCGAGGGTCGCGACGGGCGTATTCGGCCAGGATCTCCGCTGTACGTAGGTCGGGCGAGCCATCGTTGACGATGACAAACTCGAAGTCGGTGAAAACCTGACTGAGCACGCTGTCGACCGACTCGGCCAGATGGACCGCGTCGTTGTAAGTGCTCATGACTACGGAGACTTGCGGAGAGGATGGCATGTCAACCCACAAATTGGCGCGAAGGCACACGAATGGGGTGGGAAACAGGGGGACTACGGGACTGCGGGGCTAGGAACCTGTCACTTGACCGGCGAGAGCGGATCCCAGACGCGGGCGAAGCCGAAGTCCTCGAAATCCCGCGGGTGGCGGGTGGCGAGTTCGGTTACGCCGCTATGGCGCAGTTACAGGGGCGGCTTCGCCGACCCGGCACGCCGCCGTCTGGGTAGAGCGCCCCGCCGGGCGGCGGGGCTGCGGCGGCGATGCGTCCTGCCGGGCGGCAGGACTGCTCTTGCCCTCCAGCCGAGCCACCGGGCGGTGGCGGGACATAGCGAAGATCGCGGTCAAGTCTCATGCAAGCGCCTCTTCCGACAAGGGGGTCCTGCGCCCTCACCAGACCAGCGTCTGGCCATACCCCCGGCACGAGAACCTCTCAAGCCGGGCCTGGCCACCTTCCAGCGGGGTGATGGTGGTCCTGATCTTGATGGCCCTGGCCCTGGGGTCGGACGGCGCGCCGTCCAGGCTCAGCGCCGCGGTCTCGCCAGAGCGTCTGCCGCTCACCAGGAAGGCGTATTCGGCGTTGTTACGCAGTGTTAGCCACGCCTTGCCGGTGAGGCGCTTGGCGTCCTGGACCAGCTCGAACCGCAGCGTCCAGGTTCCGTCCCTGGGCGACGTGGAGTTCAACGTCACCGGCTCCGCCAGGCGCGTTGTGCCGACGGCTCTGCCGATGCTGCCAGAGACCGTACCCATGAGCTTCAGGGTTAGCGCGTCCAGGTTCAACCTGAACGAGAGCGAGACACGGACCTTGCTGGCGGCATCGGCACCCTTCGCGGCCAGGATCATGATCAGCGCGCCGCCGCTGCCTTTGACGCTGCCCCTGACGGCCAGGGTGACCGGCGCCAGCGCCTTGTCGGCGTTGACTTGCAGCGTGGCCGTGCCGGTCACCCTGCCCAGGGTATCATGCACGAGATTCAGCGCCAGGTCGTTGCCGCCCACCGTCGTCGCATAGGCCCCGGTGAGGTCCCACAGGCCGCGACCCGCGGCCACGTCGCCGGCGTCCACCAGCCCCAGGAACAGGCCAGCGGGCGATACCGGATCCGCGGCCTCATACTGCGCCGTGGTCTCGTGGTGCGCCGTGATGCTCGCGGGCAATGCCTTCGACCAGCCCGTGAAGACCCATCCTATATCTGGAACCACCGTCGGCGCTTCGGGGGCCGGGGCGCCATGGTCGATCCTCGCCGTCACCGCAGGGGTACCTCCAGCCAGGACTCCAGCTTCCCCAGGCTGGAAACTCACCGTGTAGGTCGTGCGAATGATGATGTCCCGGTTGGCGCCCAACGAGTGCAGCGCCCCGGGCACCGGCAACGCCAGCGCTGCAAGGTTCCCTGCGGTGTCCCGGATGACGCCGCCGTTCGCAACGAGGGCATCTGCCCCGGTGTAGTCAAGGTCGGCGCTGCTGTGCTCAGCCGCAACGGTGTACTGGAAGCTCAGCGTCGCCGTGCCGCTGCCGCTGGCGTAACCCGCCACCGCGTCCGTCGCGCCTGTCTCCAAGCTCAGGCTCGGCGTGCCGGTCGCAGTCACGGGTTCGCTGAAGGTGACTGTGATAGCGATCCCCACACCCGCTCCATAGATCCCGTTCGCCACTGTCGAAGTGACGTCTGCCACCACCGGCGCGGTGTTGTCCAGCAGCGCCTGCACCGTAGTCACGTCGCTCTCGTTACCCGCCGCGTCCTTCGCCTGCACATGTAGGTAGTACAGACCGTCGCCGCCGGCCTGTGTGGCTGTGGTCACGGCACCGTAGGCCCCGGCAGGCACGCCACCGAGAACCGTGTCGATGACGTACCGGTAGGTGACGGCCTCCTTGGCACTGCCCCAGACCCAGGTCTTGCTCTTGGCTGGCACGTTGTCGTCCGCCAGGCCGGTCACGGTCGGGGCCAGGCTGTCGTAGACCCGGTTCAGCGGCGGCGCCGCCGTGTTCGGGTTGGTCGCGTCATCCTGGCAGACCCCGGCGACAACACTGACGGTCACCGTTCCCTGGCCCGTGGGCGTTACCACAAACGAGTAGCTCGCCCCAGAGCCAGTAAAGGCGCCCGCCGTACCATTGGTCACCGTGATGTCGCCGACAGTGAAGCCGGTGACGCTTTCGCTGAAGCTCGCCGTCACCGGGATCGGGCTGGTGTTCGTCGGGTCCGGCGCCGTACTGGCCAGCGTCACGGTCGGCCGACCGGTGTCGTAGACCCGTGAGATCGGCGTAGCCGCGCTGTTGAGGTTGCTCGCGGCGTCCTGGCAGACCCCAGCCGCGATGTTCACCGTCACCGTGCCCTGAGCCGCCGGTGTCACCGTGAAGCTGTAGCTCGCCCCAGAGCCAGCAAAGGCGCCAGCCGTGCCGTTGGTCACCGTGATGTCTCCGAGTGTGAAGCCGGTGACATTCTCGCTGAAGCTCGCGGTAAAGGGAATCGGACTCGTATTGGTCGGGTCCGGTGCGGTGCTGGCCAGCGTCACCGATGGCAGCGTCCTGTCGTAGGTCACCGTGTTGTCGGTGCTGGTCGAGGCGGTGTTGAGGTTGCCGGCCGTGTCGCTGGCCTTGCCCGCCACGATGCTCGCGATCACCGTGCCGCTGGTGGTCATGCCGCTCACGGCCACGTTGTAAGTAGTGCCACTGCTGGTCACCGTCGCCGTGGTCGCCCCGGCCGTGCCGCTGAGCGTCACGTCGCCGGTGACGAAGCCGGTCACGGTCTCGTTGAACACCACCGTGAAGTTGATCGGCGAAGCGTTGGTCGGGTCCGCCTGCGCCGCCGCTTGGTTGATGGTCACCGTCGGCGCCACCGAGTCATAGACCCGCGCGAGCGGTACCGCGGCCGTGTTGCCGTTGAGCGCGGCATCCTGACAGACCCCGGCGGCGATGTTCACCGTCACCGTGCCCTGAGCCGCCGGTGTCACCGTGAAGCTGTAGCTCGCCCCGGAACCGGCAAAGGCGCCAGCCGTGCCGTTCGTCACCGTGAGGTCGCTAAGGGCAAAGCCGGTGACACTCTCGCTGAAGCTCGCGGTAAAGGGAATCGGA
>CAIZKT010000761.1:0-5050 GCA_903933565.1 uncultured Victivallales bacterium
CTGCGGAAGCCCCGGCAGTGCCGGTGCGGACCGCCGGCTCCAGGCGAGAGGCTGGTGATCCGAGGGTTCTGCAAGAGCCTCTGAAGGCTGAGAAGCTCCGCGCGCAGACCATCAGCCAGCGCACGGTGCCGCTCGGAGCGGACAGACGACAGCAGCCTTTCCCGCCATTTCCGAGCAGGCTCCGCAGGGTGGATTATGCGCGCCACACGTGGCCAGGAAACGCCAGGCCTGCCATCCACCCCAGGGAACCACCAAAGACCACTTGGACCATAGCGTACAGTGGCGCCAGCGTCAAGCATGGTAAGCCGTAAGCGAGGCGAACCGCCGGGTGCATTTCGGGGGCCTTCTCTCGCCGCGTTCAGCGCCGCAGGCCGACGCCGTAGTCGGGCAGGATCTTGGCCAGTTCGCGGGCCATGGCCAGAGCCGCTTCGCGGGCAGCACTCGGATCACGCGCGTCGGCCAGAGTGCCGATGGTAACCGTGTGCAGATTGGCCAGCGGCGGGTTGGACCAGGAATGCGCCATGTCGGAAAGGCGCTGGAATATCTGGTCGGGCGCGTCGGTGCGGGCGGCCGTAACGCCGGTCCAGAACAGCACCACCATCGTCTGCTGGTCACGCTCGAAGACGCGCACCCGGCCCTGCTCACCGGGAAAGACAGCGGGCGAACAGGTGCCATCCCAGCGGCTTAGACGGTTCCAGCCGGCGGCGGGGAAGCACCAGTCGGGGGAATGGGGCCGCTTGAGCAGATCGGGCCGACGGCTGGGACGCCCCTCGGGCGGATTCCAGTAGAGGATAGTGACGCTGAACTGCCGACCGTCGGGCCCCAGGTAGGTCCCGATGTTCAGTTCGCTGGGATCAAGCATGCTGAACTCTCCCGCGGAGAGCTCTTCGCTCCTGATTCTGACGTAGGGGCCGATGCGGGAGGGGAACTCGGTGAGCGGCCGACGCTCCGCCAGTCGGGCGAGGTCGCGGGCATACAGCCGGTCGTAGTGGGTGTTCAGAGCAAAGCTGACCAACGCCGCACAAAAGAAGAGAAAGGCGGCGGCAAAGGCCGGGTTGGCGAGGCAGGATAGGGTTGAACGCGGCGGCAGAACCGGCACCGGGAATGAGGCGCTCCGGTCTCCGGAAACCACCTCGGAACTCTGTGCTTCCCCGGCGCCGCACGGGAGCCCGCTGCTCGGCTTCGGGGAGGCTGTGCTCCGCGGGCGGGAAGAAGCCTCGCCCGGCCCTGACAGCAGACTGCTGAGTGCGGCTAACCCGCCGATGGCGAGAGCGAAGGTGAACAGCCCAAGCAGCTCGTGGGGCCCGCCCTGAGTGAGTTGCTTCCAGCCCAGCACCATGAAGATGCCGCTGAGAAAGACGCGCACGGCGTTGGTCAGCACGGCCAACGGTACGAGCGCCAGCAGCAGCAGGATGGCACCACGGCGCGAGGGCCGGTTGAAGTGGATCATGGCCAGGCCAACCGCGGTCAGCACCGCCAGGGAACGGATGCCGCTGCAGGCTTCGTCGACTCCGAGGTCACCGACGGGGAGGCGCAGGACACTGCCCTGGCGCTGCACGGTGACGCCTATCAGATGTAACGCCGCGGTGCTGATGGCCGCGGCGACCTGTTGCAGAGGAAGGGTGACACGGTGCAGCAGGAATGAGGGAATGGGCAGGCCTAGAAGCAGGAATCCGAGCGGGAAGGTGAGGCGCCTGACCCCTTGCCAGCCGATGGCGATCCAGGCCAACCCGACCAGGGTCAACACCAGGCCGAAACCCGCCATGAACATGGCAATGACCCCCCGTGGCAGCAGGGCCAACTCATACCAACGGGAGAACAGGACGATAGCAAGACCCGCGACCAGAGGCATGGCTCCGAGCAGCCGACCCGCCCCAAGGGCTGGGATCAGCTCGTGGCGCTGACGCCAGGCCGCATAGACGGCAATGAGGGGAACCAGGAAACCGTGGGAGAAGTTGTCGTCGGTGCGATAGATGCCGGCCAGTCCGGTCAGGGTCGGCCAGGCAAAGAGCAGCAGCCCCACCCCCAACGGCAGCAGGAAGGCGACCGGGGGCACATCATCAGTTCCGGACGGACGAAGGACGGGGCTTTGAGTGGTCATCACCATGGACTCTGCTGGGCTCCCCCCCACTCAGAAGGTGTGAAGAAATCGGGGGCGGGGCCGGTATCGTGCCTGGCCTCACCCGCGGTCGCGGCCCACAAAGAGCGCAGCGGGCATTTTCTCACACCTTCCCACAGGCTCCCGTGCCGCCGCCCTCACACCCCGTGATATTCACGGTACCACTGGACGAACTTCGGGATTCCGACGCTGATCGGAGTCGTGGGCTCGAAGCCGAGTTTGCGGCGGGCCCGCTCGGTATCGGCATAGGTGGCGGGAACATCGCCGGCCTGCATGGGCAGCATCTCCATCTTCGGCTCGATGCCCAGAGTGCTCCCGAGGATACCGATCATCTCCATGAGATTCTCGCTGCGGTGATTGCCGAGATTGAAGATCTCGTAGGACTCCAGACCGGGGGCGGTCAGCGCCCCGCGCAGCCCCGCCACAATGTCATCGACATAGGTGAAATCACGGCGCATGTCGCCATGGTTGAAGACCTGGATGGCCTGGCCGGCCAGCATGGACTTGGTGAACAGCCACATGGCCATGTCCGGCCGACCCCAGGGGCCGTAGACGGTGAAGAAGCGCAGGCCGACGGTCTGCATGCCATAGAGGTGGCTGTAGGCATGGGCCATCAACTCGTTGGCCTTCTTGGTCGCAGCGTAGAGGCTGATGGGCGTGTCGACGCGGTCGTCTTCGCTGAAGGGCAACTTCGTGTTGCCGCCATAGACGCTGGAACTGGAGGCGTACACCAGGCGCGGTTGCGGCGTCGCGTGCCGACAGACTTCAAGAATGCTGAGGAAGCCCTCAAGGTTGGACTTCTCGTACACGAAGGGGTGATCCAGGCTGTAGCGCACGCCCGCCTGGGCGGCAAGGTTGCAGACGGCAGCGGGCCGGACCTCAGCCACAAGCTGCCGCAGAGCGGCCAGATCGCACAGGTCCATCTCGACCCCGCAATAGCGCGGATACGCTTCCAGCAAGGCATGCCGGTCGCGCTTGATTTTGACCGCGTAGTAGTCGTTGAAGTTGTCGATGCCGACGACCGTCTCGCCGTCCTCGAGCAGAGCGCGAGCGAGGTGGAAGCCGATGAAGCCTGCGGTGCCGGTGATCAGAGTGGTCATAGGATGATCAGAATCCAGGGTTCTCCGCCAGAGGCGGATCCGCCAATGGCGGAAGGGTTCGAGGTTCAAGCCAGTGCGCAGGCCGGACCGAGCGTCGTAAAGCGTGCCATCCCATGCCGGTGTTCAGCTTTCCGCTCTCAGACCTTTGCCAGCTTCCAGCAGCCGGGGCAGTTGCGCGGCAAGGAGGTCGCGCAGGTGCCAGATCAGCTCAAGGCGTTCAGGGACGAACAGGCGAGCGCTATCCACCTCGCCGGTGATGATCAGGTGACCGCGAAGCCGCTCGCCGTCCATGACGTAGAGACGCACCTGCCAGGACGCGGCGGTCTCGCCCAGGTCAGGCGGGCAGGAAGCGGACCGCCAGAGCAAACTGGGACCGCTGCCAGCCGGGCCATCGAGGACCAGCCGGGCTTCGTCGACGTTGAGCAGCCCCAACACGGGATGGCAGCCCTGCCACAGGGCCTCAAGCGTATCGGCGTGGGGCAGGAAATGGGCACAACGCTCAACTTCGATGCGGGCCGCATTGCTGGCGCGACGGCAGCGCCAATCGTGGGAGAAGCGGTTGCGGAGGTCAGCCAGACGGAAGGCGCCGAGCACGCGAATACAGACAAAGACGAGCAAGCCGATGGCGCCCGCAATAAACAGGAATAACTCGCGGTCGCCGTGGATGCTGAGCAAGGCCCCGGCGCACAGCAGCACGCAGACGCCATAGATGAGCAGCACCGCACGGCGCTGGCTCAGGCCCAGGGACAAGAGCAGGTGGTGGATATGCTGCCGGTCGGGCGCCGACAGGGGCAGGTGTCGACTCCAGCGCCGCACGATGGCCAGGGCCGTATCGGTGATCGGCACCCCCAAGGCCAGGATGGGCACCAGCAGGGCCACCGCAGTCTCGCTCTTGCGGCTCGTCATAATGCCCAGCGCCGCAATCAGAAAGCCGATGACGTTACTGCCAGAGTCGCCGAGGAAGATGCTGGCGGGATGGAAGTTGAAAATAAGAAAGCCGAAAATGCCGCCACTGAGGCAGGCCACCAGGAGCATCCCGGAGGGATTCCCCATCTGGTGCCCGACCAGAATCATGGTGACGCAAACGATGAAGCTGACCCCACCGGCGAGGCCATCCATGCCGTCCAGGAGATTGATAGCGTTCATGCAGCCGAGGAACCAAAAGAGAGTCAAGGGGATGCCCCAGAGACCCAGATGCACTTCCCCCGCCAGAGGTAGACTCAGGTTCCAGATCACCATACCGCCCGCCATAGGGATGGCAGCGGCCACGGTTTGCAGGAGCAGTTTCACCCCGGCGCGCAGCGGGCGAATGTCATCGCGAAAGCCCATCAGGAGAGCCACGAGCGCACCCGCCAACATGACGATCAGAGAGGCAAAATCCTGCAGAATGGGATGCACGACCAGATTCTGCGGGAAGACGATCAGAAGCAGTGCGATGGGGACCAGGAAGCCGGCAAATACCCCGACCCCGCCAAGGCGCGGAATCGCCACGCCGTGGATCTTCCGATAGCCGTCAGGTTGGTCGACCGCGCCGAGCCGCGGCGCCACGCTGCGCATGAGGGCTGTCACCAGTGCGCCGACCACGCAGGCGACCACGAATGCCGCCAAAGCTGTTGTCATACGCTCAACTCACTGTCGGCAGTACGGGATCGGGCGAGGGCGCCAAATCCAACCTCGTCTGCCAGGATTCTGCACAACCATACACGCGCGACCGGGTTCGGGCCAGCGCCAGGGCGGTTCCAGGGCGCAAGTCAGCTCCGTAGGGGTTTGCTTGTATGAGACTTGCAGCAACCTCGTATGACCCAAAGCGCTTCCCATTCCGCCCCTCGTC
>CAIZKT010000762.1:0-9695 GCA_903933565.1 uncultured Victivallales bacterium
ACCGGACCTTCTTTCAGCCGGAAGTGGGTCATGCCGGAGAGCGGGCTGGGCAGGATCCAGTGCTTGCCGATGCGGACACGGTCGTCGGGGGCGCAGAGGCTGAGGGGCGCGCCGGCGTGCCAGACGCAACCCGCGTTGTCGTTGGTCGGATGCCGGATGACGAACTCGGAGAGGAAGGCGGCCGCGGTGTTGAAGCTGGCGCGCTGGATCAGGACATTGCTGATGGCGCCATGGATGTCCGACTCGTAAGCGATGGTGACCGTGTCGCCGACCGCGGACTCCGCATAGCAGCAGTAGGCGCCCATGGCGTCGACGAGGCTGGTGAATTCCTGCACCGCGAGGGTCTCCAGCCCGTGCTGTGCGGCCAGGGCCAGCATCTGGTCGCGCATGGCCAGCACGTTGACGAGGGGACCGTCCTCTGCAAAGCCCTCGAGGGTGGTCGTCTGGCGGAGTTCGCTGATCTCTTTCTCGTAGCCCGTCCGACCACGGCGGGCGCGATCCCGACTGGCGTTGATGAAGTCGACCATATCCAAGGGCAGGACCTCGACAGCAAAGCGGTCGAGGAGTTGCTGTTCGTTGATGATCGTGGTCCAGAAGAAATCAATGCGTTGACCGAGGTGGCCGATGCGCAGACCACGGGTAAGGGCGGCGGCGGCCTGGACCGCACGCAGGAAGGTCTCCATCCCGGCGCGCAGCGGCGGCTCGTCCAGACGGCAATTCTCAAGGTAGGTGAACTTTACCCCCAACTTGCCGAGCACGTTGCTCGAGGCAAACAGGCCACAGAGGGTGTCGCGCAGGCGGCTGCCATCCGGGAGAGGGGCCTCATCGCGGGGACCCCAGAGCAGCACCGGCAGGCCAAGCTTGCGGCCGATCATGCCCACGGCGCCCTCGGTGCCGAAGTTGCAGTGCGGCATGAACAGCGCCTCGACGCCGGCCCGGCGGAAGTGGGCCACCACGGTGTCGACCTGCGCTTGGTCCTTGACCAGCCCGTCTTCCAGCACCCCGTCCAAGTCCACAAACGGGATCTGCCACTGGTGCAGGCGCGCCTGGATGAGGCCCTTGAAACGCAAAGCGTCGGCATTGCTGAAGACGAACTTGCCGATGGGGCAGAGCCCCAGCAGAGGCTTCTTCTCAGTCACGGGCGGTTCTCCTGGTGGCAGCGCTGGGTGGACCTGTCGGTAACCTGACGGGTGGCCGGAGGCTGTCAAGCTCGAAATGACGAATGGCCAATGACGAATGCCGAAGGGCTCCAGGCGGGTAGGCGCGGGGTAGCCTGCCCGCCACAGGAGGGCCAGTACCGCTCTCAGGCCGGGGAACCGGCCCTCTGAAGTAGGCGCATCGCGCCAGGCCGGGTGGGGTGTCACATGGAGTGCCGTGACGGTGACGTGCGAGAACGGGCGCAGAGCGGTGTCGAGCCACCGGCAGTCCACAGTTCGGCCTGGTGATCGGCGCGGGATGACACTGAGTCCCGGGGCACGCGGGACTCCTTGGAGTGCCTGCGGCTTGACGCCGCTTTCATACTCGGGCCGTCTGCAGGCAGAAGTAAGCTCCGTGGCGTACTGCCACCCGGGGAGCCGTGGGACAGGTTTCGGGGGCAAGGCGGGATAGCGTTCGGGCTCCCAGGAAGTCACCCCGAATCCGCCCTATACCGCGCCAGACGCATGGGGTTGGCTTCTCCGTATGAGCAGTTCCACAGCGAGGTGCTTGACAATGTCCGTCAGTACCGATCGAAGGGAACGACCGCCCACAAGCTGAAGCAGCACTGGTTCCTTTGTGTCCACTGACATGCGGACAGGAATGCTTGGGCTGAATGATCGGAAGCTCGCATGAGTGAAACGGGATCGGATTTCGTAGAGTTCAGAGGTGATGCGCTTGAGCCTTTCCTGCTCTGGCCGCTTCTCCCAGGCATGGGCACTGTCGTCGGTGATTGTCTGGGACGCAAGCCTGACAACTGCGAACCCTCCGCCCGCGGTTGTTGCACTCCCGCTGGGGGCTGTCTATGTTAGTTGCGTCTGGCCTGCACGCCGCGGGGCTGTCCCGCTTGGGGTGCCCTAGCCGGCCGGTATGGAACAGGCGCGTTACGGCAAGGTGGATAGCGGACCAAGAGGCAGACCATGACGCTGCACGGCATCGAGACTCCGCGGGCGCGGATCTCGGCGTTCTGCCGAGAGAACGGGATTCGCCGCCTCGCCCTGTTTGGCTCCGTCCTGCGCGACGACTTCAGGCCAGACAGCGACCTCGACGTGCTGGTCGAATTCCAGCCTGGCGTACGCGTCGGCCTGGCCTTCATCCGGATCCAGGATGAACTCTCCGCCCTCTTCGGCCACACCGTGGACCTTAACACCCCCGCCGGCCTGAGCCGCTACTTCCGGGACGATGTGCTCAAGGAAGCGCAGGCAGTCTATGTCGCGGCATGACGACCGTATCACACTCCGCCAGATGGTCGACCACGTCGATGAAGCTGTCGCCATCGCCCATGGGCACATGCGTGCCGACCTCGATTCCGATCGCCTGCTCTTCCTCGCGTTGCTGAAGCTCGTCGAGATCGTCGGCGAAGCCCCCATGCGAGTGTCCGCCCCCATGCAGACAGCCCATCCTGAGATCCCCTGGCGAGCCATCATCGGGACCCGCAATCGGCTGGTTCACGGCTACGACTCGGTTGACCGCGACATCCTCTGGGACATCGTTGCCATCGACTTTCCGCCCCTGGCCCCCCACATCAGGCGCTGCTGCCGCCGATGTGAAGCCCCTGGTCGCACCCAACCGATCAGGTGGTCGGTGCGCCTGCCGTCGAGTCGTGTCCCGCAGCCGCACCGTGCGCCATTCCGGGCCGGCCGGAACGGGCCGAGACGCCGCGGCGCGCGCAGGAGCGCCCGCCGGACCTCGCCTGGACGGGCAAGTGGAACACTCGCTCCCGCTGGGTCGCGGCGGCTCGCGAGGCCGCTCGCCCTCCACATCGCCGGCCTTGCAGTCCAGGGCGTCTTGGTTGTCATGGCGCGGTGCCTGTCGAAGCGAGGTCTGGCCCTCCAACCGCTCCGGGAGCGGCGGGCGCGCGGTTGCTATTGGGCGATTGCGGGCTATAGGCAGTGCCGGCAATGCTGGCGAACGTTTCACTTGCCTTGCCGACGCGACTGGACGAGGAGTACCGTGGGATGATGAACACCTTCCGCTGGTTTCTGTTTGCCGTAGGCCTGTGTCTGAGTCTGGCCTGTACGGCGGGCGACCCCGACGCCGGGGCGGCGCGGCGGCGTCTGGAGTTAATCAAGGTCGGCGAGCAGGGCGCCGCCGCCCTGCCGGCGTTGCGCCAGGGCCTGGCCGACGAGAATGTGGTGGTGCAGCGCACGGCAGCCCGGCTGCTGGCGGACGTGGGAGAGCCCGCCAAGGAGGCCTTGTTGGAGGCCTGGAAGAGCGCCGATGCCGTGGTGCGGCAGACCGCGCTCAAGGCCCTGGTGCGTCTTGCTGGTGGCGATCGGGACGTGGTGTTGGGACAGGCCCTGGCAGATGCCGATCTGACCGTACGCATGCTGGCCGCCGGCGCCCTGGCGGCGCTGCCCCGCAGTGCGGCGACCGAAGCCCTGCTGCAGACCGCCGCCAAGGACTCGAGCGACGCGGTACGGGCGCTCGCGAGCAGGGCACTGTGGCCGTTCCGACGCGACGTGACCCCACTGCGCGAAAGGCGCGACTGGGATCACGAGGTCGCCGTGATCCAGACCTTTCCCCTGCCCAAGGACGACTGGCGCTTCGCTCTCGATCCCATGCGGGACGGACACCTCAGCAAGTGGTACGAGGCTGGGTTTGACGACAGCGCCTGGAAGACCCTTGCCATCGAGCAGGCCTGGGAAAAGGCGGGGTACGAGTTCGACGGCGTGGCCTGGTATCGGCGCCGCGTCGACCTGCCGGCCAAGCCGGAGGGCAAAATCAATGCCGTGGAGATCGCTTTCGACGCGGTCGACGAGTGTGCCTGGGTCTGGGTAAATGGCACCTATGTCGGCCAGCACGACCTGGGCACCGCCGGCTGGGACAAGGCCTTTACCCTGGACATCACTGACGCGGTGCGCTGGGGCGCGCCGAACCAGATCACGGTTCGGGTGCTGGACACCACCTACGCTGGCGGCATCTGGAAGCCGGTGAGGATTGAAGTGCTGCGCTGAACGGCGCGTTGCCGCGCCGGCAGCGGAATGACGAATGTGGAATGAGCCATGGCCGAAGGGGCGAGTGACCCCCAGCCCCATGGCGGAGGTCGGAAGCAGAACCCCGAGGCCAGCGGCGCCGTCTGCCTGGAGCCGGCGGTCCGCACCGGTGCAGCCGGGGCTTCCGCCGTAGTCGGGGGTCTTGCACGGCGGGTACCGCGAACCCGCCTGGAACGGGCGTGGCATCGCGGGCTCCAGAGAACACAGGCGCGACCCTTGCGAAAGACAGTATGGACTTCCAGGCGTTCGCCATCGCAGGAGGCGAGGCGCCGTCCGTTTCGGGCCTTCGTGGTTGGGCCTTGGGCCTTCGTCAGTCGCTGCCGCTTCTAGGCACGGGGAGAGTAGGATGATCGCAAAACAGACCCTGATCGCTGCCGCTGCCGTCTGTGTCACCCTCGGCAGCCTGCATGCCCAGGCCGAGGCGCCCTGGCAGCACGCCTATAGCGGGGCCGAAGCGACGGGAGCGCAGGTTCTTGCTCTGTGGCCATTCGAGCCTGGCAAGGAGACCTTGGATGCCTCGGGCCACGGTCACACGCTGGCCCTGCGCGGCACGACCGTGTTTGCAGCCGGGGGGCGGTTTGGCTCCTGCCTTGAATCGTTTTCGGTGAACTCAGCGGTGGGGGACAAGGCCGAGGGCGCCATAGCCAAGGATAGCGATGCGCTCAGCCCCAAGGGCGCCTTCACGCTTGAGCTGTGGCTGAAGCCCAAGGCCGAGATGCTGGAGGCCAAGCAGGTGTTTCTGGTGGACAAGAAGTACTTTCACTACGCCAAGGACCTGCCCCAGGCCAACACCGACTATGTCCTGTACCTGCAGGGCAAGGGCAAGGGCGCCTTTGTTCTGACGGCCAGCCTTGGGTTCGGCACGTCGTCGGTGTGGGCCACCTCGAAGGCCATCTCCCTGGTCGTCGACCGCTGGGTACACCTGGCCTATAGCTACGACGGCGCCGGCGTGAGCCGCTTCTATGTTGATGGCGTCTACCAGGGCAAGGCGGTGCATGACGGTCGCGGCGCGATCACCACGGGCTCGAACGCGCTGGTGATTGGCGACCGCATCGGCAGCAGCCATAGCGGTTGTGCCGGGTTCATCGATGAAGTGCGGCTCTGCGACGGCGTGCTGCCTTGGTTCGGGGGTGACGTTGAGGTCAGCGTCCGGGCCAGCCGGACCGTCTTCCGGCGCCTGGAGACGGGGGCCGCGGTGGCGGTGGCGGTGGCCAACGACACGGCGGTGGCGCTGGCGGGGGTGCGGGCCCAGATAGACTTCGGCGGGGCGGTGCGCGAGGAAGCCATGGGGGGGTTGGCCGCCGGCGAGGTGAAGAGTCTCAGCGTGGCGGTGGATACGCGCTTGAAGCCCGGCGTCTACCCGCTGCTGGTGTCGGTGAGCGCGACGGGCGCTCAGGGCGAACTCCGGCGCGAAGCCCGCGGCGAGGTGCGGCTGGTGGCGCGGCCGCTGCCGAACCGCATGCCGGTGGTGATGTGGGGCACGGGCGATCTGGAGAACCTCCAGTATGTGGGTTTCACGCACCACTTGCAGGCACTCCAGGACTACGGTCGCATCTGGGAGGCCGGCAAGCCGACGGCGGCCATGGACTCGGGCGTGATCGAGGCGAAGGCTGAGATGCTCAACGACTACCTCGCCCGCGGTATCGATGCCTGTGTGTATCTTTACCCCGGGCGCTGGGTGGCGCTCAACCCCAAGCTGAGCCAATACCTGCGCGTTGACCGCGCTGGCAAGCCGACCGGACAGGAGAACGTCAGCGCTGCGAACTCCGACATCCAGCGCTTTGGCTACGACGTGGGCGCCTCGGTGGCGCAGACCTTCGGCCAGTTCCCGGCGCTGAGCATGGCCTTGGTACACTCTGAGATCCGCGATGGCACGGCGTTGTCCTACCACGACTACGAGATCAAGGCCGCGCGCGACGCCCTCGGCTTTGACATCCCCCGCGAGGCGCTTGGCAAGAACGGCGTGAGCTATGCCTCACTGCCCGATTTCCCCGCCGACCACGTGGTTCCGGACGACTACCCGCTGCTGCGTTTCTACTCCTGGTTCTGGAAGGATGGCGACGGCTGGAACCCGCTGCACACGCGGGTACACGAAGGGCTGAAGTCGACCGGGCGCCAGGATCTGGTCACCTTCTTCGATCCCGCGGTGCGGGTGCCGGCGCTTTGGGGCAGCGGTGGCGGGGTCGACGTGGTGTCGCAGTGGACCTACTCCTACCCCGATCCCATCAAGATCGGCCAGGCCACCGACGAACTGTTTGCCATGGCCGACGGCCGGCCGGGGCAGCAGGTGATGAAGATGACGCAGATCATCTGGTACCGTTCCGGGACCGCGCCGGAACTGCCCAAGGATGAGACCGCGCGCGCCGCCTGGGAGAAGGAGATACCCGACGCCAAGTTCATCACCATTTCCCCGGACCACCTGCGGGAGGCTTTCTGGTCGAAGCTCTCGCGGCCGATTCGGGGCATCATGTACCACGGTTGGGGCTCGTTGTTCCCGGCGACAACGGCGGGCTACCGCTACACCAACCCCCAGACCAAGGAGGTGCTGAAGGAGTTGGTCTCGAGCGTGGTTCAACCGCTGGGACCGACGCTGCTCCAAGTGCCGGACCATCCCACCGACGTGGCGTTGCTCGAGAGCTTTGCCTCGCAGATGCTGGCTGGCCGCGGCTCTTACGGCTGGAGCCAGTCATGGGAAGCCCGCCTGCACCAGGTCTTGCAGTGGGCTGCGTTGCAGCCGCGCATCCTGTTTGACGAGCACATTGTGCGCGATGGGCTGGACGGCTACCGGGTCCTGGTTCTGCCCTGCTGTGACGTGTTGACCACGCGTGTGGTCGAGGCCATCAAGGCATTTCAGCGTCGCGGCGGCATCGTGGTCGGGGACGAGTTTCTCTGTCCGGCCATCTCGCCGGACATTCTCATCGCGAGTTGCGGCGATAAGGGGGAAGCCCGTGAGCGCAAGGCCGAACTGCTGGCGGCCGCGGCCCAGTTGCGAACGCAGCTCGACGCCTTCTACAGCCGCTATGCCGACTCTTCGAACCCTGAGGTCGTGCCGCGGGTACGCAGTTCCGGGACGACGGATTATCTGTTCGCGCTCAATGACTACCGCACTTACGGCGACTACGTGGGTCACCACCGCAAGGTGATGGAGAAGGGGCTACCGAGCCGGGCGCTGCTGACGCTGAAGCGCGCCGGCGGGACGGTGTACGACTTAGTGGCTCACCGCGAAGTGCCAGCCTCGAGCCGCGCCGGAGTGCTGGCGATCGACGCCGAGTTTGGGCCCGGCGATGGACGGCTGTACATGATCACCAGCGCGCCAATCCGGGGCGTCGACTGCGCCGTGCCGCCACGGGTGGCCCGCGGGGGTGTGGCCGCGGTGCAGGTGCGGGTACTGGCCGGCCCTGAGGGCACGGCGGATGCGGTGGTGCCGGTGGAGGTCAGGATCGTGGACGCCGCCGGCCAGGCGGCCGAAGGCAGCGGCTTCTACGGCGCCAAGGATGGCCAGCTCAGCCTGACCCTGGACATCGCCCCCAATGAGGCGCCGGGCGCGTGGAAAATCCAGGTTACCGAATTGGCTTCCGGCAAGCAGGCCGAGGCCAGCCTTGCGGTGGAGTGATTACAGACGTGATCACTGGCATCCTGCTCGGCTTGGGGGCGGCTCTCTGTCAATCGCTTTCGTACGTGTTCTCGGGGCTCTTTGTGCGGACGTTCCGGCGCAGCCCGCATGTGCTGCTGGTGCTGGCGCATCTGGCCATGGGGGTGGTGTCTGCCGTGGCCTTGCCGCTGGTGTTACCGGAGGTGCTGCCGCCGCTGGCTGACTTTGCCGGTCCCTTGCTGGGGGGCGTGGCGTTCTACCTGGTCGGGCAGACGGGGCTGCTCATGGCGCTGCGGCACACGGATGCTTCCCGGGTCTCGCCGCTGTTGGGATTGAAGCTGCCGATCCTGGCCGGGATCAGTGTTCTGTTCCTCGGCGCGCACTATGCCCCCGTGCAGTGGCTGGCCCTGGGCGCGTGCCTGTTGGCGGCGCTGATACTGAACGGATCGGGTCGCCGGATCGCACCGTCGAGCCTGGGTTGGATCCTGCTGGCCTGCTTCAGTTACTGCCTGTCGGACTTGAACATCCGCGGGCTGGTCGGTCGGCTGCAGGAGACGGGGCTACCCCTGGGGCGAGCGGCGGTGGTGGGCGGCTTTCTTTCGTATACGCTCTGTGGCGTCATCGCGATGGCGCTGCTGCCCACGGTACCTTGGCGGGAGCGGCGCCTGTGGCTCTACGCGGCGCCGTTTGCGGCGGCATGGTTGGGAGCCATGCTGCTGTTGTTTGCCTGTTTGGGCGCCGTGGGCGTGGTATTCGGCAACATCATCCAGTCAACCCGCGGCCTAATGTCGATCCTCATCGGGCTGCTGATCTCGGCGGCTGGCCTGGTGCATCTCGAGTGCCGCGCCAGCCCGCGGGTCTGGCTTCGCCGACTGGCAGCAGCCGTCCTGATGGTCCTGTCCATCATTCTCTTCTCGCGGGCTGCCTGACCGGGTGGCCTCGCCATCAGGGGCCTGCCAGGGGCGCGGGAAGGAGGACGGCCCGGCCGCGTCTGCGGGGTGCCTGCCAGACCTATGGGAAAGTAGTCGGCGGCCGTAGACGGGACGGGCCCAAGGGGCCGTTGCACCAGTCCGGCGCGTGATCGCGCTTCAGGGTTTGGCTACGGCCGGGGCGGGCGGGTTGTCGTCACCCAGGATGTCCAGGGTCGTCCAGCCCAAGATGAAGTCGAGTATGTCAAGTGGGCGCCCGGATGCATGGATGCCGATCCAGCCGAGATGGATGTTCCGGCGGCACTGCATGTAGGTGATCGGCGGCGGACGGTTATCGTGCTGGATCAGGGTGACCACGCCCTTACCGTACTCGGGCCGCGTCACGGGCAAAGGCTTGCCTTCTTCCCGCAGTTTGGCCATGTCACAGCGCCACACCTGGTGTGGGTCGCTCGTGTCAAAGTCGCCGATGGTCAGGTTGTCACGGCCCCAGAACAGCAAGCCCCATGAGGCCTGATCCTTGAACGGCATGGCTCCGAGGGTGCGACCACCAATGCCGTAATAGGTCCCCTCCACGTTGGAGTAGCCCAGAGCAATGGAGTTGAAATAGTCGATGGGGTGGAACGCAAACTGCGGCTTCTTCGACACCGTAAAGCCGACCTCGAACATGTCCGCTGCGTCGCGACCGCGATTGCCCATGTAGGTACAGCCGCTGGGCAGCCCGGCCAGCGCCACCATGGTCCCCGCCAGAACGAACCGCCGAACCCAGGTTGTCATCGCAATATCCCTTTGCTTCCGTGCCGACCACGGTCCGTACCCAGTTTAAAACACGGCCGCTACGATAGCCCGGTCAGCGCTCCCCGTCAACCACGGGAAGGGCGCAGGTCAGCTCCGTAGGGGGTGACTTACTCAGGTCCTGGGGTTCAGGGTTCAGGGTTCAGGGTCAGCCAAGCCCCCGGCTGGTGCCGGACATACCGGAATGAGACT
>CAIZKT010000763.1:0-1627 GCA_903933565.1 uncultured Victivallales bacterium
AAGCCACAGCAGTCCAAAGCTTGGCCTGTCGGCCGGCGCGGTCTGGGACTGAGTTCGGACGGCGCCCGGATTCCTTGGACTGCGGCGGCCGAAGGCCTGACAGTGCCGCTCCCGGGAAGAAACCCTGTGCGCCCGCCTTCGCCTTGCGCATCACGGGCTGAACTACGCCGAGGCCCCCGCTGGCGCCGGGTACTGGCCAAATTCCTTGGCGGCCTCATAGAAGGCGACCACGTTCTCGATGGGCGTGCCGGGAGCCAGGTTGTTGGCTTCACGCAGGATGAAGCGCCCGCCCTCCATCACTCCTGAGGCGCAGATGCGGCGCACCTCTTCCCGGATCGCGGCGGGGGAGCCGTTTTTCAGCAGCATAACCGTCGGCCCGCCGCGGATTTCGACCTCTGGCCCCAGGTCGCGGCGCAGGGCGCCAAAGTCCACGGGGAAGCCGGTGTCGAAGGACATCACCCGCAGGCGGTCGCGCAGGAAGCGGAAGTGCCGCGTGGCATCGCCGCACAGGTGGATCGAGATGGGGCCGCCGTCGCTGAACGCCTCCACGATGCGGCAGTGGTAGGGGAAGATGTACTTCTCGTACTGCGCGGTTGAGAGCAGGGCGATGGCGTCATCGGCAAAGCCGTAGGGCCGCCGGAATTGGCCCTCATCCGGGGCGCCGGGAAAGCGCTTCCAGCGCCACTGGCGGATGGCTTTGATGCGGGCGATGATGTGGTCGGTGACGAAGCCCATGAGGTCGTGGAAGTAGCCCGGGTCATCCAGCATGTCGATGCAGACCTCGGTGGCGCCGCGGAGCTTGTAGGCGAGGTCGAAGGGGCCATCGGTGCCTTCTCCCGGCAGGGCTCCAGGCGGGAGGACGGGGCGTCCCTCGAACTCCAGTCGCGGGCATTCGTGCTGCATGTATTCAAAGAACTCGAGGGCGCGGGCCAGCAACGTGCCGCTCCAGGGCGGGTCCGGCGGCTGGAGTCGGTAGAGCTTTCGTTTGTCGTCCTTGAGGATTTCCAGGGTGTCGGGGACGTCATTGCCATGGCAAACCAGGGGGCAGCCCATCCAGCCGGCCTCGTAGGAGTTCTGGAAGTCAATGGTGATCTGCCAGCCTCGGGTGGGCGGCCCCATTTCCTGGTCGCAGAGGAGGTTATGGCGTACCCAGCGCTGGTAGGCGAGTTGGCAGCGGATCTGGGCCTCGGGCAGGGTGAAGAAGTCCGCGAAGGTGTAGCCGGTGTGGTTGATTGCTGGGTTGCCGAAGAGGTTACGGATGCTGCCGGACACCGAGGTTGGCACGCGGCAGGGCTGCCGCTTCCGGTAGGCATCCCAGACCCGGCGGACGTCCTCGTTGTGCTGCTGAAAGTCCACTTTCTGCGCGAGAGTAAAAGCCATGTTGGCCAGCCCTTCCGTTGCCGCCGCGGTCCACCTCTTCCGGTCCGGTCCATGGGTTCACGCTTCCGTCGGTCTTTGGACACTACACGAGCCGGCGGCGGAATACGAGTCTGGCGGAGCCGGGGCTTTTTCAAGAAAGAGACCCCCGCTGGATCTGGCAGGCGTCTGGCCTGACCCCGCTTGCCTCCCTGGAGCCCGCGATGCCCAGCCCGTTTCGGGCGGGTTCGCGGTATCCCCAGAGACGGCG
>CAIZKT010000764.1:0-8622 GCA_903933565.1 uncultured Victivallales bacterium
ACGACGCCGAGTTCACCTATCCCGGCACCGACCTGCGCATGGTCTATCAGCTCCAGGCCGCCAACCCCGCAGGCTGAAAGTGCCACAACCCCTTTTTCCATGGATCAAGAAGTCTGAGCCTGCGCCCCCGGTGGCTTCCCGCCGTTGATTCTGCGGGGCGTCACGCTACATTCGTGCGACCGTCAGCCGCCAGCCCGGGGGACCGTCGCGGTGCCGAGGTCCGGGATCAGGCCAAGGCGCCGGGAGCGCGGTTGGCGGAGGAGGCGTGACATGGATCCGTCATTCCGGCTTGATGCGGGCAGTTTCCTTGGCGGCTATCGCATCGTGCGGCCGTTGAGCGCTGACGTCGAGGGCGAGATCTACCAGGCCAAGCATTCGACCCGGCAGACGAGTGTGCTGCTGCGGGTCTTTGCGGCGGAGTCGGTGGCCGCGGCCGGGCCGCGGGCGGCACTCGCCGCGCGCTGCGAGCTGGCGGCGGGGTTGCAGCATGCGGGTCTGGCTCGTTGCACGGCGCTGCTGAGCGACCGGGGGTTGTGCTTTACCGCGATCGAGTTACCGGATGGCCCGCGGGGCGAGCCGATGACCCTGGCGGCGGCGCTGCAAGAGTCCGGTGGCCATTTGCCTGAGGAGCGCGTGGCGTTGCTGGCGGAGCACCTGTGCAAGGCCCTGCAGTTTGCGCATCGGTTTCGCGCCGTCGGTCTGGCTCATGGGCGACTGACGTTGGACAGCATCTACCTCACGGCCCAGCGCCAGCCACGCTTGGTCGACTTTTGCCTGACCGAGGCGGCTCAGCCGCAGGAGGATGTTCGTGCCCTGGGCCGCGTGCTGGCCGGTCTGCTCACGGGTAGTCTGCCGGACCCTGCCAAGACCCCCTGTGCCCCCGGACTGTCCCGGCGCTGGGACAAGCTGGTGCGTGGTTGTCTAAGCGCTGGCGCGCCGGAGGGTTTCCCTGATATTGCCAGTCTGGAGAAGGCCATCGAGGGCCGCGACTCGGGGCGTTCGACGGGGCTGCTGTGGGGCGTCGTTCTCGGCGCGCTGGTGATCGTCATCGCCAGCGGCGGGTTCGCTCTGCTGCGCTACCGGTCGGGTAAGGTCGAGGCCACGGTCGCTCGTGAGGGCAAGACCAAGCCCGTCAGTGCCTCGGCCGCGTCTCCGGCGGTCTTGGCGAAGGAGGTTGACGCGCTGCGGGAGGCGGTCGAGACCTGCATGGCCGCGAATGATCTGGAAGGCGCGGAGAAGGCGCTCGCCGCCTGGGCCAAGGCCGCGCCTGAAGCTACCGAGGTCCGCCAGCGCCTGACCGCGGTGCAGACGCAGCGTGGGGCTCAGGCGGTCGGGGCGATCAAGCAGGCCGCCGAGGCCGCCCTAGCCCAGGTCGGCCAGATTCGCGAGACCGAGGACCTCGCGGCCAAGCTGGTGGCGCTCAAGGCGGTGCGCCAGGAAGCCGCTGGGCATCTCGCCAGCCTGCGCTTTGACGAGGCCGCTGCCGCCTATCGGCGCCTCAAGACGGACGCCGAAGGACTGCTGGCGCTGGATCAGGGCCGCGTCGGCGCCGCCAGCGCGCGCGGCGCCGCCGAGGGGGCCCGCGAAGTCGCCCAGACGACCGGCGCGGAGAAGGATGCTGCCGAGGCCTGGAAGGCGGCCGAGAACGCCTGGGTGCAGGCCGGCGAACTGTGGACGGCGTTGCGCTTCAGTGAAGCCGAGGCCTCGTTCAAGCAGGCGACGGAGGGTTTCGAGAAGGCCGCCAGGCTGGCTGCCGGCGGCCGAAATCTGGCCGCGGCGCGGGCGAAGTTTGAGGACGAAAAGGCGCGGGCCGGGGAGAAGTTGCTGGCCCGTCTGCCGGCGGAGGCCAGGAAGGACCTCGACGCCATCGCGGCTGAGGCCGAGGCGGCGACGGCGGCCGGTCAGCCCGCGGCGGCGGCGACGCTCTGGGTGAAGGCCGAAGCCATGCTCGCCACGACCCTCGATCAGGTGGCGGCCAAGGGCGCGACGGTGAAGACTCCCACGGAACAGTTCCCACGCCCGGCAACGGCCAATCTGGTGCTCAATGGCGAGGTCGAAAAGGGCAGCGATGGCCAGCCGGCGTCGTGGAGCCGGATGGATGGCCTGACGGCTTTCTGGGACGCCAAAGGAAACCCGGGCCGCTGCGTGCGCTTCGATACCAATGTGCAACAGGCCGACAAGAAGCAGAAGCAGGCCGACCCGGAAGCGTTCAAGGGCAAGACCAAGGGCGGCCAATACAACACCGTCGGCGCCCACGAGGGGGTGTGGGCTTTTCCCGCGCCCATCGCGGTCCTGCCGACCGACCAGTTCTTCCTCATCGAGGTGGATTGCATGGGACCCGAGAAGTCGTCGGCGCTGATGTACCCGCAGGTGTTCATCCGCGGCTTCCGGCTCTTTGATCCGCAGAAGGACGAGGGGACGTTCTCCTGGTTCCAGACCCCCCACGAAGGCGGTCCGGACTTCTCCGAGCAGTTCGGCAAGGCCCAGCGCCGGGCGCAGCCGGGGGACTACCTGATGGTCTGGCGGCATGCGCTGGTCTGCCGCAACTCGGCCGCGAACATCTGGGAGCACTACCGCATGGGCCTCAAGCTGCCGGACGACCCACGCTTCCGCCCCGAGGTGATCTTGCTGAAGCCGTATGCCATGTGGCCGCTGGGCGAGTACCGCTTTGACAACCTCACGCTGCGCCTGGCGACGCGTGAGGAGTATGAGAAGGCGAAGGCTGAAGGGCACTCCATTGAGGGTTATATGCCACTGGAGTGACGAGCTGGACGAGCTGGACGAGCTGGACACACACGGGACGGGGGAGGCGGGAGGGGCACGATGAGTGACGGGGGTAAGCAGGCGCTGTTGCCTGAGGGTGATTTCCTCGGTCCTTACCGCATCGTGAGCCGGTTGGCCTGTGGCACGCACTGGGACGTGTATCTGGCGCGCAGCGGCGGGGAGCAGCGTCAGGTCGCGCTGAAGACGCCGATTGGGGACTGGGCCGGTGAGCCGACCCGATTACTGGCGCGGGCCACGGCCGTGGCCCGGCTTGAGCATCCGAACGTGGCGCGAGTGTACGAGGCGGGAGTGGATCGCGGCCGCCTGTACGTCGCCGAGGAGCTGGTGGCGGATCAGCGTGGGGTGGTGACCGACTTGGCCACGGAACTGCTGAACCACGGCCACCGGTTGCCCGAGGAGCGCGTCCGGGTGTTGGCCAAGCACCTCCTCGACGGCCTTGCCGCGACCCACGGGGCCGGCCTGGCGCACGGCCGCATCGAGGCAGGCAAGGTCCTGCTCAGCGCCCAGCGCCGGGCCAAGCTGGTGGATGTGGGCTTGTGGGCCGAGGTCTCGGCCGAGGCGCAGGCCGCCGATGTCCGTGCCGTGGGGTCTCTAATCTACCAGATGCTCGCGGGTCAGCCCCTGACGGCGGAGTCGCCGCCGCCACAGCAGTTTGGCGCCGCGGCGGCGTGGGCGCCGCTGATCAAAGCTCTGGCGGCGGCCCAGCCGGGGGCGCTGCCGGACCTGGCCGCGCTCAGTGAGCAGGCGCTGACTCTCGACAGCGGGGAGGCCAAGCAGCGGCGGGCCTGGCTCTACCCGGTCCTGGCTGCGGCCTTGTTGCTGGTGGCGGCGGCGGTGGGGGGGCTGGCCGTCAAGGCCCGGCGGAGCGCTTTGGAGCAGGCCCGCGTCGCCAACCTGGCCCGCGAGACGGCGGACCGCGAAGCGCGGATTGGCTCTCTCCTGGCCGCTGCCGCCAGGGCCCGTGACCAGGGCGATGCGGCCGGAGCGCTCGAAGCCTGTCGGCAGGCCCTGGCCCTCGATGCGCGCCATGCCGCGGCGCTGAAGCTCCAGGCCGAGTACCGCACCGCCGCTGGAATGACCCAGATGGGGGATGCTAAAGAGCGTGCCGAGGCCGCCTGGAACGCCATCCGCGATGTCCATCCCGGCGAGGGCTTTGCCGACTTGGTCAGTGAGGTGCGCAGCGTCCTGACTGCGGCCCGCAACGCCCTCGCGACGCAGGAGTATGGGCAGGCGGTAACCCTCTTCCGCCAGGCGGCGGACAAGGCTACCGCGGTGGCTCAACTCGACGCCGGACGCCGGGAGGCGGGCCCCGTCCGTGAAGAGGTCGAGGCCGCCCGCGATGGCGCCGAGGGCGCCGTCGCGCCGACGCTGGCTCCCGAGCTGTGGCAGCAAGCCGAGGCCGCCGCCAAGACGGGCCAGGAGCGCTTCACCGCACGCGGCTTTCCCGACGCCGTGACCGCCTGGCGCGGCGCTAGCAGCCTTTACGGCCGGGCTGAGCGCAAGGCGCTGGGCTCGCGGCGGCTGGCGGCCGCCCGTGGCATCTTCGAGAAGGCCGTGGTCGCCGCCGGGGAGACCTCCCGAGCCGCGGTGCCGGCGGAGACCAATCGGCGCATCCAGGCTCTCTGCGCCGAGGCCGCGGCCCTGGCCGAGCGCGAGGACTGGCCCGCGGCGACCGCGAAGTGGGAAGCCGCCCCTGCAGACCTTTGACGAGGGCATGCTGCAGAGCGACGCGGTGTTGCGGCGACAACACTTTGACGAGGCGTTGGCGGGGGCGCGTCATACCCTGAGCCGCAACGCCCTGGCCGAAACGGAAAAGCTGCTCACCGAGGCGCTGGAGATCATCGGGTTCCGCGATCACGAGGAGGCCCGGAGGCTGCTGGCCGAGGTGCGGGCCCGGCGGGTCCAGGCCGGGGAGATCGGGCCGGCCCGCGTGGAGAACCTGGTCATGAACGGCGATTTCAGCGTCAATCAGGCCGGGGCACCCGTGGGCTGGACGCGGCCCGACAATCTGACCGTGTTCTGGGAGGAGGGCGGCGTGCATGGCGAAGGGAAGTGCCTACGCCTGGACACCGACGTCTACCGCAGTGAATGGGAAGCGCACCGGAAGAGCCCCGAGAAGCCGCTCAAGAAGACGCCGACGTCGGGGACGAAGTACGACACGGTCGGCGGCACGGCCGGCGTGGCGGTCTACAGCCATCCCATCCTGGTGGACCCCGGCGCCTGCTACCGCGTGGGCTACGATGTCAAGGGTCAGGGCGAGCCCTTCATCTTCGTGCTGGGTTACTGGAAATGCGGTCCCGAGCAGCTGAAGGAGATGGGCGAGAAGATTTTCTTCAAGCCTGTCCCCGACGGTCCTTCGTTCTCGCTGGTGGCGTATGGCACCTCAGGGGAGGAGAAGCGCCAGCCCCGCGCCGGCGACTTCATCCAGTGCTACCGCCGCCGCATCGTGGCGCGCTTTCCGCCCGGGAAGGACAAGACCTGGCGGCACTACGAGACCGTGCTGCAGTTCCCGGAGGACAGCCCGGTCCAGGTCGCGCTTCTGGAAATCTACGGCTACTGGCCACCTGGGGAGTACTGGTTCGACAACGTCCGGGTGCAGCGGGCGACGCGCGCCGACCTGGAGGCGTACGAGGCGCAACGCGAAGCCCTGGGCGCCGAGGGGAACTTTGGGACGGCGCTGAAGTGAGCTGCGTCCTACACGTTGAAGCGGATCTCGATGACGTCGCCGTCTTTGACGATGTAGTCCTTGCCATGCAGGCGGAACTGGTTGGCCTCGCGGGCGGCCTTCTCTGAACCGGCGGCGGCCAGCGCCTCGTAGGTGACCGTATCGGCCCGGATGAAACCCCGTTCCAGATCCGAGTGGATGCGGCCGGCGGCTTCGGGAGCGGTGGCCCCAACCCGGATGGGCCAGGCGCGGACTTCATCCGGTCCCACCGTGAAGAAGCTCATCAGGCCCAGCGACTGGTAGGCGGCGCGCGACAGGCGGTGCGCCGCGGGTTCGCTGAGTCCGAGGTCCTGCATGAAGGCTTCGCGTTCGTCGTCTGCGAGTTCCGCGATCTCAAGCTCGATGGCGGCGCTGAGGAAGACGACGGTGGCGCCCTGGGCGCGGAGGGAGGCGACCAGGCTGGCCAGCCGCGGCTCGGCCTCCTTCATGTCCTCGCCCACGTTCAGCACCACGACCCATGGTTTCAGGGTCAGGAATTGCAGGCTGCGGATGAGTTTACGGTCTTCGTCATTGAACTCCAGGGTCCGCAGCGACTGCTCGGAGTGCAGGTGCTCGTAGCAGCGCTGCACCACGGCGCCCTCGCGGTCCCGCAGGTTATCCACCGGTTTGGCCTTGCGCTCCTTGTCCATGCGCTGCAGGCGCTTTTCGGCCATATCGAGGTCGGCCAGGAGAAACTCCAGGAACATCAGCTCGACATCGCGAACGGGGTCCACGGTGCCTTTGATATGAAAGACGTGATCCGCCGCAAAAGCGCGCACCACGAAGATGAGCGCATCCGAGCGTCGGATCGGCTCGAGCCAGGCGGCTCCGCGCGCCGTGTCTGGCTGCAAGTCCGGCGGCATGGCGATTTCGAACTCGGCGTAGCGAGTTCGTTTCGGTTGATACATGGCCGAGAGTCGGTCGATGCGGGGATCGCGTACGGCGGCGGTGCCGATGACCAGGCCGTCCCGGGTTGGCGCCTTCTCCGCGCTCATGCCGGTAAGCAGCCTGAAAACCGTCTTCTTGCCGGCGGCGGGCAGGCCGATAATGCCAAGGTTCATCGTGAGGCCCTCGAATACTGCGGCTGGGGGTGCTGAACGGCTCGTCAATGTAGTCCGTGGCGAGGCGGACTCAACCGGCAACAGGACGGCATACGGCGGCCGTCGGCTCAGCCCAACAACATCAGGGCGCGTTCGAGCCAGTAGGAGATGAACATGGTGACGGGCAAGGTCAGCACCCAGGCCCAGACCATGCGTCCGACAATTCCCCACTTGACAGCGCTGAAGCGGTGGGTGGCGCCGACCCCCATGATCGAGGTAGAGATCACGTGCGTGGTGGACAGCGGGATGCCGAAGTGGCTGGCGATCTGGATGATGGTGGCAGCCGTTGTCTCGGCCGCAAACCCATGGATCGGCAGCAGCCGTACCATTTTGTGGCCCAAGGTCTTGATGATGCGCCAGCCGCCGGCGGCGGTGCCCGCGGCCATGGTCAAGGCGCAGGAGGTTTTCACCCAGAGCGCAATCTCGAATTGCGGGGTCCTCAGGAAGCCGAGCCAGGCGGGGAGGCTGGCAAAGCTGCCGTCTTTGGTGGCCGTAAAGAGCACCAGAGCGATGATGCCCATGGTCTTCTGCGCGTCGTTGGTACCATGGCTGAACCCCATCCAGGCGGCGCTGACCAATTGCAGCTTGCCGAAGACGAGATTGATGATGCGAGGTCTGACTCGATGCAGGACCAGGTAGAGCAGGAGCATGAGCAGGAAACCGGCAACCACACCGCACAGTGGCGAGGCGAACATGGGCACGACCACCTTGGGCCAGACCCCCTCCACCTTGCCCGAGATGGGGTTGGTCACCGCCCAGTGGATAACGCTCCACCTGCCGTTGGCCGAGGCCAGGGTGGCGCCACACAAGCCGCCGATGAGGGCATGACTGGAACTCGAGGGTAGGCCCAGCCACCAGGTCAGCAGATTCCAGAGGATGGCCGAGAGCAGGGCACAGAGAATGGTGTGTTGCGAGATGTAGGCGGTATCCACCAAGCCCCTGCCGATGGTGGTGGCCACGGAGACGCCCACAAGGGCGCCGAAGAGGTTGAAGCAGGCCGCCATCAAGATGGCCTGACGGGGAGTCAGGACCTTGGTCGAGACCACCGTGGCAATCGAGTTTGCGGTATCGTGGAAGCCGTTGATGTACTCGAAGGCCAACGCGATAAGTATGAGGCCCAAGGCGAGGAGCATAGGTTAGGCCGATCCCGGTCAGGAGTACTTTAGGACGATCTGGAAGATGACGTGCCCGGCGTCGCGGCAGCGGTCGATGACTTTCTCCAGCGTCTCGTGCAGATCCTGCATGATGATGACCCGCAAGGGCTCATGCCTGCCACTGTAAAGATCGCGGACCAGGGCCAGAATTAACTTGTCGGCATCGCCTTCGAGGAGATGCAGCCGTTCGTTCGCCTCGCGCATGTCCTCAATGTCCATGCGCTGCCGAAGTTTGCTCACCATGCGCGCCACCGCGGCCGTCGATTGCTCGATGAGGGCAAGCTGCGCCGAGAACTCGGCATCCCGGAGTTGGGCTCGGCAGCAGATGAACTTTTCGCTGAACTTCTCGACGGTCTTCGGGATCTTATAGAGCGCCACCGAAAGCGCCTCGATGTCTTCCCGCTCAAGGGGCGTAACGAAGGTCTTACAGAGTTGCTCGGTGATCTCCTCTGTGATGCGCTTATCCTTGCGTCGGGTCTGGGTGAACTCGTCGAGGGTCGGCGCCGAGTCTGCTTGGCGCAACAAGTTACCCAGCAGCGCCACGCTGTTCTGAGCTTCCTTGGCGCTGGCTTCGAGCAGGTCGAAGAACTTGTCTTCGTAACCCAGGAGTCGGCGAATGGCGTTGATCATAGAGCGATACGTATCCGTTGGCGTCTCGCACCGACGCGGTGAAACCCTCATGCAGCCAAGCCGTCAGGCCCGCCCCGGCCTTGTTCATACGGCCCGCGGACCGGGAGGGTTGACCGTCAGAACATAACCCCGCCCGCGGCAGGATCAACGCCCGAGCTGACGCTCGGGCGCAAGTCAGCTCAGTAGGGGTTTGCTGGTATGAGAACCGCAGAGGGTCGAGGGCCTGCCCGCCGTGGTGGGTCGAGAGACC
>CAIZKT010000765.1:0-1712 GCA_903933565.1 uncultured Victivallales bacterium
ACCTGGCGGCACTGGTGGCGGCACTTGCCCACCTCTATGAGCGGGTCGGCTTCAAGAGCCAGCGGGTCGACGTACTCGCCGCGGCGCCGACCTTGTTGGAGCTTGAATTGGCGGCTGGCAAACGCTCGTTCACCCTCGGCATCGAGGGCATCAGCGTCCGTTTGCGCGCCCGCCTCAACAAGAGCCTCGAAGACTCGGCGATCGAGCAGGTTCTGCGGCGGCTGCTGGCCGAACGAGTGCGCGAGATTAAGCTGTTCTACCTGGCCACCGGCGACGAGACCGCCGCCGACCTGGCCGAGTTCGACGCCTTCTGTCGCCGCCTGGCGGGCTGGGCAGCCGGGACGGCGAGGGCCACGCGCATCATGTACAGCTTTGGGCGTCTGGTGCGGATGCCCAACACGCCTCTGCGTTATGACCGTCTGCACCTGGAGCGGGCCGCCTGGGACACTCTGACGACACGCCTGGAACACAGCTGCGAAGCGCACGGCTTTGAGTGCCGCTTGGCCTGGTCCTGGGACGAGTACCGGGTCACGCAGCTCCTGGCCGCAGCCGATTACCGGGTGGCGCCGCTGGTGGTGGCGCTGGCGCGCGCGGGTTTCCATTATGATGGCCGCCTGCCGCCCACCTATGCGGACCGTCTCGGCAACGCCCTGGCCGCCGCGGGGCTCTGGACCGCGGCGAGTGTCGCGCCCAAGCCCCGCACCCACGAGTTCCCTTTTGCCTTTGTGCGGACCCCGGTCACGCCCGACTTTCTCTACGCGCAATATGAAGCCACCCTCGCGGCGTCTGATCGCGGCTACTGCCTGGGGGACGCCTGCCAAGGCTGCGGGGCCTGCTCGACCCCGGCGGAGCGCGCTGGCCTGACCACTCACCCACGGGCGCCGCAGGTGCCCAGGACGGCGGTCGCCAAGGTCGGCGAGCTGACCCGGGCCAAGCAGCGCTTGCCGGCGGTGTACCGTCGGGTCCGGCTCAGTGCGGAGTTCGCGGGACGGGGACCGGCGTGGGTGTCGGCGAGGCTGTTACAGGCTTACCTGGCGGCACGTCCGGAGGAGGTGGAGAACGTGCTGAGCATCGACGAGTGGCTGTTCACCGGCACCGCGGCGGCGCGTGCGCGCTTTCCGCAGCCCGCGGGCCTGACCGTGGTGGCGCTGCGCGCCTGGCGGCCCGAGGCGATTCCCGAGCGCCTTGACGGCGGCGACGCAGCCGCCGTCACCTGGCTGGGCGCCATCGAAGCCTGTGAAACGGGCGGCTTCGCGGCGGCGAGCTGGCATCTCGCGGTGGCCGGCGCGCTGGGCCCCGTCGCGGCAGTGACCGAGGCCTGGCTGCGGGCGGCGCACCTGGCCTTCACCTTAAGGCGCGACGGCGCCGCGAGCCGCTTCGAGTTGGCCCCCGCGGCGCGGCGCAAGCGCATCGTCTCAGCGCTGAGTTGCCGTCCCACGGCAGCCGGGGTGGAGCTCGAACTCGCCCTCCATCCCAAGGCCGATCTGCGGGCCCTGATCACGGCGCTCGAACGCGCCTGCGGCCCGGTAGTGGCCACCTGCCTGGACTGGACCCCGCCCCCGGACCAGCCCGCCTAGGCAGCGGGCTGAAAGCTGTCCCTGAGCGTCTCTTCCGCCCGCAGGGCGCGCAGGTCGGCGGGCCGTCATGCCCGAGGGCAGGACTTCCGCCGTCTCCCGTCTGGCGCCCGGCGGATTAGGACGGTCGAGCCGACC
>CAIZKT010000766.1:0-2882 GCA_903933565.1 uncultured Victivallales bacterium
CCGTGGGCGGTCCAGAGGTTGCTGCAAGTCTCATACAAGGGTTCACGATTCGCGGTCCCCCGCTCACTTCCGCTCCAGCGCCGCCAGGCGCTGGAGGATGGCCGCCTGCTGGGTCTTCAGCGCGGCGTTCTCGGTCTTGAGGGTCTCGATCTGGCGTTGCTGCTGTTTGATCGCCTCGGTGAGCACGGGCACGACCTCGGAGTAGGCCACGGACTTGGTCTGGCGGGCGTCGGCGGCGGTGGTGACCGCCTGCGGCAGGACGGCCTCGATCTCCTGCGCGATGAAGCCGATGTGGTTGCGCTCGTCGAGCTTCATCGCGGGATCGACCGTCTGGTCCCAGTTGAAGGTCA
The DNA here is from genome assembly GCA_903933565.1 of uncultured Victivallales bacterium. GTDB lineage: Bacteria > Verrucomicrobiota > Lentisphaeria > Oligosphaerales > JAFGRS01 > CAILUI01. The sequence continues at coordinate 351 of CAIZKT010000766.1, forward strand.
CGCCGCGCAGGGCCTCGACGATGGCCAGCGCGTCGCCGATGGGCTGCACGTCCTTCTTCAGCCGGGCGTCGGAGAGTGCGTTGTAGCCACCGATGCCTGCCACCGAGCCGTTCACGTGCAAGGCGTAGCCGGGTTGTGTTCCGATGCCGACCCTGCCGTCCGTCATAAGCCACATTTGCGGAGCTGAACTACCGGTAAAAAATGCGAGTGGGTGAGCTGTGATTGTCCCAAGTTCGCCATAACCTTCACCTACATAAGAACCTACTCGAATAGTCCCATCGGAATGTGTTAGGCCAAAATGACTCGTATCCGTTGTCACATCTAATGCATAAGCCGGCGTCGCCGTCCCGATGCCGACATTGCCGGTGCCCGTGACCAGGGCGTAGGCCGTACCGCCGACGGTGGTATTGGCGGCGGTGAAGTAGCCGCCGTAGTTGGCCCCGGTGGAGTTCCCCCAGGCTTTCCCGTAGACGCCGTATCTTGCGTTTGCCGTCGTGGCGGTGTTCTCGAAGAACCCGGCGTAACTTTGGGTGCCGGTGCTGCCGAATGCCTTCCCATAGATCCCGATGTTCTGAGCACTCCCCTCCGACGCTTCCGCGCTAACCCCGTAGTTGGTACTCGTGCTTGCACCGAGTGCCGCTGCGTAGAGCCCTGCGTGGATGGCCCCCGTGCCGTATGCCACCGCTTTGATCCCTTCGGTCCAGCCCCCCGACCCGCTGACATCGAACCACCCCCCGTAGGCATTACCTGAAGTCACCCCGGACTTGGTGACGTAGATGGACTTACTCTCCCCCGTCGTGCTGGTATCCGCGATGCGCAATTTGCTTGAGGGCGAGGTGGTTCCGCCGATGGCCACATTGCCGCCCAGCATAGTGGAGCCGGTGCCGCTGGGGGTCAGGGTTACGTTCCCGTTTGATCCCCCCGCCGCAAGGGCGAGCGCGCCGGTGCCGGTGATGGAGCCGGTGATGGAGCCGGTGCCGCCGCTGGCCACCGGGACCGTGCCGAGGCTGATGGCCGGGGTGCTGGTCCCGTTGGTCACGGTGATGGGGGAGGTGCCGCTGACTTCGGTGACCGAGCCCCCGCCGCCCGCGGTGGCCCAGCTCAGCACGCTGCCGTTGGTGGTCAGGACTTTGCCGTCGTTACCGCCCTGGGAGGGCAGCAGTGCGGCGGCCGCGGTCGCCGCCGTGGTGGCGCCGGTGCCGCCCTGGCCGACGGTCAACGCGGTGCTCAGGCCGGTGAGGCTGGTGATGTCGCCGTTGGCGCCGGACGCCGCCGCGCTCAGCGCCGTGCGTGCATCGGCGGCCGTGGTCGCGCCGGTGCCGCCGTTGGCCACCCCGACGGTGCCGAGGCTGATGGCCGGGGTGGTGGTCCCGTTGGTCACGGTGATGGGGGAGGTGCCGCTAACTTCGGTGATCGAGCCCCCGCCGCCCGCAGTGCCCCAGCTCAGCGCGCTGCCGTCGGTGGTCAGGAACTTGCCCGTGTTGCCGGTCTGGGAGGGCAGGATCATCGCCCCCACCAGGACCCACGCGCTGCCGTTGTAACTGTAGAGTCCGGTCGGCGCCTCCGTCTGATACACCAGCAGCCCGGCGATCGGCGAGGCGATGGCGCCGCGCTGCGCCGCCGTCATCCGCGGTGGCAGCAGCCCCTTGGTCGTGCTCGTGACCTCCAGTTGCGCGCTGGCCGCCGGAGTCCCCGTGCCGACCCCGACCTCGCCGCTAACCGTCAGGTTCCCCTGCAGGTCCGCCGCCCAAGCGCTGCCGCCGCCGCCCGGCAGCATGGCCAGGAGAAGGGCCGTAGCAAGCGAGCGCCGACAGAAGCCCGACACCTTGATCTTCATCTGATTCATCCTGATTTCCGAGTTCCGAGTTCCGAGTTATGAGTTATGAGTTCAGCGGAGCCCCCGGCTGGGGCCGGGCCGCGGCCACTGCCCACGAGGCCGTGGGCGGTCCAGAAAATGGAGCGGCCGCGGCTCGCGGCCACTGCCCACGAGGCCGTGGGCGGTCCAAAGGAAGGGAGCGGCCGCGGCGGACGAAGGGCGGAAGGGGAAGCACCTGGGGTCATACGAGGTTGCGGCAAGTCTCATACAAGGGGCACCGTGACGTCACCGGTGCCCGCCGCGATCGCCAGGGCCGCAGCCAGGTGCAGGGCAAAGGGCAAGGTTTTCGTCACGGGGGCCTCTCTCCATCCCTCAAGCAAGGATACCTGACTGGCAGGCGCGGAGAATAGCCAGGCAAACATGGGCGTCAATCCCCACTTAGGTTCTATCCCCTCGGCGCCGAGCGCCCGGAAACGGGGCTCGCGACGGCTCCGGGGCGGCGGCGGCGATGCGTGCTGCCGGGCGGCAGGCCTGCTCTTGCCGTCATGATTCGAGCGGTCAGATCGTCTCCGCGTCCGGCGAGCAAAACGGGTCACTTGACTCTTGGGGGAGACTTCGGGCGGGACGTGTCGCGAATGCCAGACGCCGCGGAGCGCTGAAAGCGCGGCCATTCCTCAGCCCAGGGCAGCGCCCTGGGAATGGAATCCAAAACGAGA
>CAIZKT010000767.1:0-3889 GCA_903933565.1 uncultured Victivallales bacterium
GCGCGCGTCCGGCGCGCCGCCTCGCGAACCACGCGGGAGGGCGAACGGCCCCAGGCGCGAAGGGCGCCCGCGAGCCGCGGGTTCCGCAAGCGCCTCTACCGTCTGGCAGGGAGACGGCCGAAGAGGACGCGGCGGAGCCGCGGTTCGAGGGCGGCGGCCAGGCGGTAGAAGCCCAGGTCGGTCGGGTGGGCGCCGTCGACGGTGCATTCTTCGAAGTCGTCGCCCATGAGGTCCGCGCCGTCGATGAACGAGAGGCGCCGGTCGCCGGCCTTGCGGCGGGCCTCGACCAGGCTTCTCTGGAACTCACGCGTCAGGCTGCGGGCGGCGCGTGTACTCTCGAGGAACCGGTCCGCGGCAGGCAGCACTCTGGAGATGACGATGATCGGCGTCTTGGGGTGCGCCGCACGCAGAATGTCGATGAACCGCCCGAGCGTGGCCTTGGTCCCCTCCGGTCCGGCATTGGCTTCGTAGTCGAGCAGGTACAGCAGCGGGTCCGGGATTTGGGCGATGATAGTCGCGAGCTCAGGCTCGCCCTTGCCGTTGCCGGAGAAGCCCAGGTTGATGAATTCGAGGTTCAAGGCGCGGCTGAGGATGTTGGTGTATACCATGCCTGGCCGACTGGCGCAGCCGCCCTGGGTGATCGAGGTGCCGTACACCACCACGCGGCCCGGCTTCGCATAGTCCGCCGGTGGCAGTACCTGCGCGCCGCTGCTGACGCCCACCTCGATGTCCTCGACCCCCTGGTACAGCGGCAGGTTCAGGGTGACCTGGCGCAGTCCGCTCTCGGGATCGTTGAACAGAACATGCTCGTAGGCTGCCTGGGCAATGTCCATACGAGTGGTGCTGCGGTAGTGCATGGCGCCGGGCGTGCCCAGGTAGCAGTCGACGCCGCACTGTCCGGTCGCCGGCATGTGATCCATGTTGGGCTTGCCGCGGAGCTTGACTCGCACGCTCAGCACGGCGGCATCGGTCTGGAACTGGATCTGGCCACCCGCGGTGCAGTTGGCCAGGCTGTCGACCGCCGGTGGCAACGGGGCCAGGGCGGTCTCCGGCAGGCGCCGGTAGAGCCGGTTGGCGGCGAACCAGGCAAACCCGGCTAGGCGCAGAGGCGGCTCCTTGGGGGAATACCACGTGAGAGCAGGCTGGGACGGTTGAGTCTGGGTTGCCATGGCGGTTCGCTCCGTTCTGGTGCTCTGAGGCCGTGGTTCTGCGCTGGTGCAGAGTCACGTTCCTGGCCTTGGGCAGGCCGCGCCGCCCGGCCCTCGCCCCGCGGCGGTTCATGGGGGCGGCACGACCGCGCGGTCACGGCCGCTGAAGATGCTGTTGCCGCCGCTGCCCGCGTAGAGGATTGCCGGGTTGTGCGGGCTGAGGCGGATAAAGGAGATTTGCGGCAGCGAGATGCCGGCATTCTCATGGGTCCAGTTGAGGCCGCCGTCGCGGGTCTTGAGGATGCCTTCGGCGCGGTGGTCGTCGTGGTACGGGTGATCCGTGGTGCCGGCATAGACCGTGCCGCGGTCTTGCGGGCTGACCGCCAGGGCGCTGACGAAGTGGTAATCCAGGAGGCGCTGCCAGGTGGCCCCACCATCCCGGCTGGCAAAGACCCCGCCAGGGCGCATCACGTTGGGGGTGACCAGGCGGTCGAAGAACTCGCGGGCGCCCAGGTAGAGGGTGCGGAGATCGCCGCTCCCCGCCGCCAGGCACTGGACCTCGCCGACGTTAAGCTCGACGCTCACGAGCCGCCAGGTGGCGCCGCCATCCCGCGTCTCATACACCCCGGCGCCTTTGGCCACAGGGCCTCCGGCGGCCAGGAGCAGATGCCGACTGTCGGCCGGATCGAGCAGCAGCCCACAGCCTCGGCCGCGCACTCCGGCTGGCAGATCGCCCGAGAGGTCACGCCAGGCAAGTCCCCCGTCGACGGACTCGAAGACGCCGTTCTCCTTCGAGGTCACCAGCAGCCGCCGGGCGGTCGGCGGACTGCGCCGGTCGAGCAGGAGGTGCCGGGTCTGGCCGACGGGCAGCCCGCTCTCCGGCCGGCCGACGACCTGCCAGGTGGCGCCAGCGTCGGTCGAACGGCAGACGTCGCCCTGGTTGCTCTCCCACTGGCCAGTGGCCGCCCACAGCGTGTCGGGAGCATCGGGGTCGATCACCACGGTGAAGGTGTTGCCGCGGTGCTTCATGCCCTCGGTGCAGCGTCGGAAGGTCTTGCCGCCATCCTCGCTGAGCAGCAGTCCGATGTCAGCATAGCAGAGGTAGAGCCGCTCCGGCCGTTTGGGGTCCTGGATGAGGTCGTTGGCGCAGGTGACTTCCAGGCCGGTGCCGGTGAAGCGCCCGTCCGGGAGCATCTCGCAGTAGCGCTGTTGCCAGGTCTTGCCGGCATCCTCGCTAAGGAAGACGTGGCCGGCGGTACCGAAGGCGACCCGATCTGGTCTGGTGGGGCTGATGGCCAGGCACTCGACGGCCGGGCCCCACTCCCGGATCCAGCCGTAGTCCAGGTTGATGCCCTCGCCGGAATGGACGCTGGCGCGGGCCCACTGTCGGCCGCCGTCCGTGCTCTTCCAGACGCCGGCCGCGACCCAGCTCTGGTTGCCGACGTAGAGGGTCTGCGGAGCGCGCGGGTCGACGACGAGTTCCTTGGCATTCGAGGCCATGTAGGCCGACTGGCCACGGCGCGCGACCGGGTTTGGCAGACCGCTATTCCGCGCTTCCCAGGTCAGGCCCGCATCCTGACTGCAGAAGACGCCGCCGTTCCAGGGTTCCTGGTCTCGGGCGCTGGTGGCGAGGCTGAGGTAGACCGTGGCTGGCGCCGAGGGCGCGAAGGCGAGTTCGCGGGCGGCGGTGTGCGGCAGGCCTTGCTGGGCAGCGACCCAGGTGGTGCCGCTGTCGGCGGAACGGAAGACACCGCGAGAGGTCGCGGCCAGGATCACCCGGCCCTCGTCCGGCTTGACCTCGAGGTCCGAAACAATGGCGTCGGTGGGAAGTTGCCCGGCCGCCACCTCGGCCCAGGATACGCCACCATCGGCACTGCGCAGGATCATGCCCTTGCCATCCTTGCCCCAGCGCGGCCGACCCACGCCGGCAAAGACGATCTCGGGCTGTTGCGGATCGAAGGCGATACAGGCCACCGGCGCCGAACAGCCGTAGCGCGCCAGCGCCGGGAAACCCTGCCGTTGCCACTGCCAGGTCCGCCCCTGATCGGTCGTGCGGAAGACGCCGCCCTCGGTGCCCAGCAGAAGGGTGTTGCGGTCGCGCGGATGCACGGCAATGCACTCGACGAAGAAGTTGCGCAGCCCGGCGTTACGAATCTCGTAGTGCCGGCCAGCGTCGGTAGAGACGTAGAACCCGCCCACGTCGCAACCGACGTAGAGCGTCTCCGAGTCATGCGGGTCCCAGGCGAGGGACTGAATCCAGCCACCGCCGCCCGGCCCCAACCGCGTCCAGGCCAGCGCCGTGCCGTCGGGAGCTACGCTCGCCAGGGGGACCGGCGCTCCCGCGGCGTCCGCCGCCGCGGCCATGTGTGCTGCCAGAAGCAGGGCCATCACCCCAAGACCCCATGCCGCTACAGGTCTCATCAAGTGTCCCTCATCTGCGCCCCATCTGCGCGCTTGGCAAGTAGGGAGGCGATTTCATCGACCTGGCGCGCCTGCTCCTGCCCTTCAGGCCCAGCGGCACCCGGGAGAGCCCCTCGTTTCCTAACCGTAGCGCGATGGCGCCGTCGCTGCAACCGGGCGAGGGCGCAGGTCAGCTCAGTAGGGGTTTCTGTTTCGATCGTCTCCGCCTCCGGCGAGCAGAACGGGTCACGTGACTCTTGGGGGAGACTTCCGGCGGGAGGTGTCGCGAAGGCCAGACGCCGCGGAGCGCTGAAAGCGCGGCCATTCCTCAGCCCAGGGCA
>CAIZKT010000768.1:0-7474 GCA_903933565.1 uncultured Victivallales bacterium
CTTCTGGAGAGGCGCCCGGCCTCGGGCGCAGCGCTGGCCGCCCAGCGCCTCCCTCCCTCAGCGCTGGAGTTCCAGCACCCCCGCGTTGCCGACCTCCCAGGTGGAGCCGAAGGTGCTCTGCCATTCGACCCACAGTTCGTCGGCGGTCTTACGGACGCTGAGGTTGAACTGCAGGCGGCTGTGCTTGGCCGGATCGACTCCGAGCGCCGCGAAGGGAATGCGCCATTCGGCGGTCCAGCGTTTGGCGTCGGCGAATTGGGCCTTGTACTGCACCCCCTCGGCGGCGCGTTTGGCATCGGCTTCCGGCGCCCCCGCCTCGTCGGTGCTGGTGAAGTGTCCCGAGGGGAAACCGCGCAGCACCAGGATCGGCGCATTGGCGCCGGCGGCCGGGTTGCGGAAAGCCAGCTCGACGGCGTCGTCCTGCCCCCACTGGTTGCCGGGGCGGATGGGGAACTTCGGGTTGATGGCGTTATCGACGGCGACGTACAGCGCCTGGTCATCCCAACTCAGCCAGGCGGCGCTGGGCGGGGAGACCTTCTCGCCCTGAAAGCCCTGCTCGATGACCATGCTCTTGGCGGCGTCCGTCAGGGGCCATTCGGCCGGTGTAATCTGGCCGTCCACCGTCACCGGCGTCGCGGCCCGCGCCACCTTGAACACGACCCCGCCAGCCTTGCGGGCGGCGCTGGCGGCCTTGGGCGGCGGTTCGGTCATGGGCCGTACGGTGCTGACCACCGGCCAGGAGGCGCGAGCCTCGTCCTGGTACAGCCCGATCTTGTCAATAGGGATGGCCTTGAATCCCAGCTTCCAGGCCGGCGAATCCTCGCGCAGGGCGAAATTCTGCTTCTCGGCGTCGACAAACTTCGGATCCTGGTCGAGCAGGTTGTCCTGGAAGGTCACCAGCGGCTTGGCCTTGCTGTCAAAATCGCCCCAGCGTCCGCCCACACAGATATTGCGGGCGATGACGTTACCCTTGGGAGCCATGGGCTCGTCGTTGAGGATGTTCACCAGATAGGGATAGCGCTCGCTCCACGGCGGGGTCTGATAGGGGAACTCCTTGAGGCCCTTCTCCAGGCCACTGGCGCCGGTGCCGGCCCAGCCCAGCCCGCGCGAGTCCACATGGGTCGCCGGGAGGCAGTCGACGAAGATATTGTTCTCGATGGCGCAGTAGCGTCCGCCGCCGATCATCGCCGCCCGCGTGACCTTGTAGAAGAGGTTGCTGGTGATCTGCGTGCCGCCGAATTGGTCGTCGAGGTAGACGCCGACGCAGCCGCGGCCCTCGAAGCCGTTGATGTGGTGCAGGTAGTTATTGCGGATCACGGTGCCGCACATGCTCCAGTTGCGGCCGGTGTAGATGGCGCCCGCGTCGTTGGACTCGTAGCAGACGCTATGGATCTCGTTGAACTCGATCAGGTGGTCATTGCCACCAAAGCCCATGCCCATGTGCGGCGCATTGTCGATCAGGTTGTGCGAGGCGCGGTTGCCCACCCCTTGCAGCGTGATGCCGGGGTTGTAGACCCGGTTCCAGCGGGCGTAATGATGCACGTGGTTGTTCTCGGCAAAGTTCCCACCCGGAGTCAGCGTCTGGCGGTCGCCGCCAGAGAGGTGGATGCCCCCCGCCGCGGTCTCATAGACGTCACAGCCGATGACGCCGTGTTCCGTGCCGGATACGCTCACGGCCGAACCGCCCGTGTTGCGGATGACGCAGCCCACCACCCGCATGCCACGGCCGCCCGAAATGACCACCGGCGTGCTGCGCGTTGCCTCCAGGATCAGGCCGCGGAAGGTGACGCACGAGGTTTCTTTGCAGGAGATCAGCGCCGGCAGCACCGACACCAGCGTCTTACCCTGCTCCAGCGGCGCCGGCGGCCAGAAGTAGAGCAGCCCGGCCGTGCGGTCCAGATACCACTCGCCGGGCGCATCCAGCTCGGCGAGCAGATTCAGCGCGTAGTACCACTGGTTCTTGCGGTAGCCGTAGCCGTGATAGGGCGGCTTGAGCGCGATGATGTGCTTCTCGGGGTCGATCGACTCGATCTGCTGGCGCTGGTCGGACCAGTCCCAGAACCAATACCCGTGCAGCCAGGCATCCGCCTCCCCGGCCCAGCGCGTCGGGCGCTCGCCGTCATAGACGAACTTGCCAATCTTGTCCCCGGGAATGCCGTGAATCTTGTGCGGCGCGCCACCGACCACATCGAGGACGCGCACGAAGCCCTCGTTGGGCCAGCGTGCCAGCGTCATGGGCTTGTCCTGAAAGAAGACCTCCAGCCGCTGCCCATCCGTCGCCACCTGGCCGAAGTCCTTGATCCCCAGCGCCTTCAGGTCGGCCTGCAAGACCTTGCCCCGGGCGCTCTCGTCGAGCCGCTGCAGCACCGCTGCATCCGTGACCGGCACGAAGTTCGTCACCTGCCGACCCCCGACCAGGCGCACTTCGGCGCCGCTGGCGGCGCGGTAGACGATGGGCGCTTCGGCGCTGCCCGAGTCCGCCGCCGTCAACTCCAGGGGCCGTGCCAACTCGTAGACCCCGGCCGCCAGCTCCACCACCACTCCGCCCGTCGGCAACGGCCCCGCCTGCTTGAGCTTGCGGACCTCGTCACGGGCCCGCTCCAGGGTGGCAAACGGCCCCGCGCCGTCCGCCCCCGCTGCCGCCGCCCGCCCCGACCCGCCGTCGTTACCCCCGGGCGCTACGTACAGCGCCAGCGGTGCCGCGGAGAGAAGAGAGCTCATGGCCAGGCCCGCCATACAGAGGAGATGAGGTACCGGCCGCTTCCGTGGTGTGTCCTGCCAGACATTCATGCTCATCGTGCGTATCCTTTTGAGTGTCCTTGGGCCGCCATACGTCCCGGGTGATCTCGTCAGCCATGGTTGGCGGCCTTGTCGCTGGGCTTCACCGCCTCGGGTGAGCGCGGTGCCCCTCCCCGACCCGCAAGCTTGCGCGGCTGATGCCGCACGAGCGGGGTCCCGCAGGCGGCCTCGAACTTGCGGATGTCCTCGCAGATAGCGTGGATCTCGTAGTTGAACCGGCGGGCGTGCGCGTTACGCACGCGCCGGACCGCGGCAACGATGGGATCGAGGTGGGTGTTCCTCACGTCCGGCTGCCTCGAGAATGGGCTTTCCTCTGGCCCGCTGGAGGGATCTTGCGCACGCCTTCCTGCCGCTGCTCTTCCTGCTGTTGGCGCATCAGTTCCGCCCCCAAGGACCTAACGTCGTAGTTGTGCTTCCTGGCGATGGCGTCCTTGGCCCGCCAGACTTCACGGAGTACCTCGTCACTCATCGGTCGTACCCCCCATCAGTTCTTCCGGCGTACAGATCTCTGGGCATGGGTGCCCAGCCAGCATGCAGATCGTCCGCATCGTCGGCTTCATCTCGGCATTGTCGATGTGCTTGCAGTTCCAAGTCAGCAGGTAGTCCATGGCGTGGACCGCGGCCAGGGCCACGTGCAGGGCGTCGTCCGTGGCCTTCGCCGGCAGCCCCCCCTCGCGGATGAGCCGTTCGCCCAGCGAAACAGCCTCAACCGTGACCTCGAGCCACGGGATGTCCCGCATGGCCTCGATACGTCGGGCGGCGGCCTCCGCATCGCCCTGTCGGACTTCCGCGAGGACAGCCCTGGAAACGAAGAGCTGAAACTTGCCGCGCCGAGTGCGCCACCACGCCGAGGTGACCTGCTGCCTCGCGACGACCACCGCATCCCGGCTTGGCCGGGCCGTCAGGTAGCTCACGATTGTCGTCTCAATATAGACCTTGGGCTTCATGTCGGCCCAGCCTCCCAGTCAGCGAGAGGTGCGAAGGCAGCGTCCGCATCGATAAGCAAGCGGGTCGCTACGCTCACCCCATCCCGCCAGTCCGTCGCCTCCACCGGCACTATCCTGGCCACCGCCTTACCCCGGCGCGTGACCACGACGATGTCCCCGTGCTTGACCTGGTCCAGCACCGCGGACAACCCAGCCCGCAGAGCGGTCACGTTCACTGCACGCATGGCCACTCACCCTCTGCATCCGCCGTTTGCATGCGCACACTATGTCCGTCTGAATGTGCGTTTGCGACCCGACAGCACCAGCATCCAGGGCTTTCCGATCCTGCTGCAAGTGCCGGGTCCCTGAAGTGGGTCGGACGCCAGGTCGATGGAGGGCGAGCGGCCCTAGGGGCGTATGCCCCCGCGAGCCGTGCCTGCTACAGGGATCTACCACACCACACGCGCGGCACGCCTCACGCAGAGGAGGGTAGCGGCGGGTCTCCAGACCTGTCGCAGGGGGACAGGTCTGGCAGACGGCCAGTAGCGGCCCCTACTCCAGCACGAAGCAGCCCTGGGTTGCCGCTGCGAACCGCCAACGAGGGTGGCCAGCATGTCGCGGGCTGCTGCCCGTCAACGGCTGTCGGGCCGCACCAGCTCCTGCATGAGGCCCGAGCGCCAGCCGACATGCTGCTCGCGCTGGACCGCAGCGAAGAACTGCGTGAAATCGTCCGGCGACAGGAAGTAGAAGTGGTAGCGCCAGGGCTCGCCGGTCTCCGTCAGGCGCGCGTTCAGCGTCTCGAAGTGCCTGAGACCGTCGCGGCACTTGGCCCGGTTGCGGTTCGAGTCGTCCCCTTCGGCCTTGATCTCGACGACAAGAATGGTGTGGCTCTCCTTCAGCCGGATGAAGAAGTCGGGGTTGAAGTGCTCGTTCGTCACGTGCGTCTTGCCGGTCCGGGCCGGCTTGTAGGAGTAGGGGAAGGCGTAGCCGCCCTGATTCGGCATCTTCACGAAGGCATCGAACATCTCGGCATGCTCGAACAGCAACTCCGAGAACAGCCGCTCCGGCTCGTGGCTGGCATAGTGTACATTCCACGGACACTTGAACTGGCGCAGGTCTATCTGCACTAACCGCGAACCAATGGCCTGGGCCTGTTCTGAGGCCTCCTTCCCCCACTCCGCAAACTGCTGCCGGAAGCGCTGGTACTGCTCCCACAGGTGCATTTCAGCCCCCGGAAACGGCGTGGCATCGCCGGTTACGTGCCAGACGCCGCCATGCTCCTTGAGCGTGCTTTCGGAGAACGCCTGCCGCCCCACCATGGCCAGATCTACAATGACCAGTTCCTTGGCCATCTGGCTGAAGCGCGGATGCTCAGCGCCGTCCTCCCGGAACATGGGACCAAACGCCTGCTGGAGCAGCAGCAGGTTCTCCCGGCTCAGGAACGTCGTGTCGTACCCGGCTTCCGCCAGACGCTCGACGACAAACTCCCGCAACCGCTTCTTGTGCCAGGCGCGGGCCAGCGCAACGTCCTTCTCGCGCAGGAACAACCGCATGATCTGGACGACGGCATCGATCTCGTACAGGTCGTGGTGCTCGATCTCGATGGCCAGGTTGCCGGTCTCGGAGAACCTCGAGACCTCGGTCGTGGTCCGGGCCTGGGGCCGGAACCGCACGTCGGGTGCGCGCGCTTTGGCGCCCTTGGTCTCGACCGTCTTCATCTCCGGCTCATAGCGCAGGTTATGCAGCGGGAAAACATACTGGATCCGGCGCGGATCATAGCCCCAGGATAGGGTGTTCTCGACCTCCAGCACCTCGACCAGCAGATTGGCAATCTGCTCTGACCACGCCTCGTGGTTGTTGATCGTGACCAGCGGTTCCTTGGTCAACCCCTGCGGAATTCGCAAGCCGCGGCCCAGGACCTGCGCAATCAGCAGCTTCGAGTTGAAGGCCCTCGACTCGTGCGGCACGATCTGGAAGACGTTCTTCACGTCCCAGCCCTCGGTGAGCATGCTGACCGAGACGATCCACTCGACCGGGCAGGCCCGATCATCCACCTGCCGCAGCAGAGCCAGGTTCCCATTCCGCCGCTTCTCCGGCGAGTCCTTGCCGCCACGGGGGCCGTAGGTCGCCTCGACCCGCCGTTTCGCTTCGGCCGCGCTCGGAATCCCGGATGTGACCCAGATCGCCTTGCGTTCCGCCTCGGTCGGCGGAATGCCTTCCTTTTCTGCCCGAAAGGTCACCAGTTCGCGCCAGACCTCGACACAGCGGGCGATCTCCTGCGTGACCACGATGGTGAGCGGCTTCAGTGTCGCCGAACCATAGTCCGCACGGTTCCTCTGGTGAATGGCGTAGGTCTTCTGCCAGTCATGCGCCTGGTAAGTGTCCTCCAGCTTGTAGTTCGGCTTCTTAACTACCTTGTCGGCAATCGCTTGCTTCAGCCCGTAACGGAACACCACGTCCGGGAAGTAGTCATCGCCAACGTACGCCGTGCCGGTCACATTCACGATGAAGCGGAAGCCGTAGCCCGGGTGCAGCAGGAACTTCATCCACTCCTTGAGTGCCTTGTCCTGAGCGCTGAACAGGTGGTGCGCCTCATCGTTGAGCACCAGGGTCCGCCCACCGTTGCCGCGGAAGCTGTCGGCGATGGACGAGTCGGCGCTCTCGTAGACGGCGTGGATGTTCTCGATGCAGATGTCGCCGACCTGCACCGTTTCGTTGCCGCGCCGGATGCCGGGGATGGCGTGGACGGCGCCCAGTTCCTTCATGATTGCGGCTAGTTCCGGCTGGCCTGCCAGCGCGGTGAACTTCTCCAAGAGCCCTTCCTCGATGGTCAACGACGGGCACAGTACCAGCACTCGGTCCACCAGTCCTTCCGCCAAGGCAACCGTCGCCAGGCCGTACATGACGTAGCTCTTGCCCGTGCCGGTGGCCAGGTCGAGCGAGGCCGCCTTGCGTTCGCGCAGCGCCATCTTGCCCAAGAACGCTTCCAGCCCCCCCTCGTGTCGCTGGCGCAACGCCTCGCGGGCGTTCCAGTTCTCACGTGCCAGCCGCTCCAGGTCCGGGTACTTGTCCGAGACCAGGAAGCGCAGTACCTCGCGCACCGCATCGCGCTGGAAGCGCCAGCCCTCGCCGCAGAGCAGGTTCAGAAAGGCGTCGTACTTGTGGACGACGGCCTCGGTGACGTCGCGTGTGTCATCGACGCGCAGGACTTGGTCGGCGATGCGGAACTGCACGCTCATCGGGCGGCCCTCCTGACGCCGCCAGGCTTGCGGGGCGCGCTGCGGCTCTCCGCGAAGTCTTGCTTCCCAAAGACCAGTGTCTTCTCGTTGCCGTAGCGGTCACAGAGGATCACCATCAGACGGTCGGCGGTGAACTCGCGCTCCGGTATCCGCAGAGTGAGGCGTTCGGCGTGCTCCAGCCCGCCAGCCTCCTGGAGCAGGTCCTCGGCCCAGAAGACGCGACCCAGCCGGAACACGTCCCCGTCGTAGTCGAGATCCACCATGGCCATCGAGAACGTCTCGAAATTGGCGAAGTCCTCAGGATCTGTGGCCAGGGTCTGGGCGCGGAACTCCTCGATCTCGATCACCCAGTCGGCGAACAGCTCGTCCTCGCGCCGGTCGTGCTTGGCCACCACCTTCACCTGGGGCTGCGAGATGAAGTCGAAGCCCACCGCGTCGATCACCTCGTTGACGTCCTCCTCGCGCGTCGGCTGTTTCAGCGCCGCCGGTGCCTTGCGCTCCAGCAGCCGC
>CAIZKT010000769.1:0-3254 GCA_903933565.1 uncultured Victivallales bacterium
AGCGGGGGCGACGAAGTGAGCAGACAGCTTATGGTTTCGAAGCATCACCCACGAGACCAGGAGGCCGTCTGCTCGTGGCTACCGTACAGCCTGCGTTATGCTGGGGCAACCCGCGAAGAGGCGCCTTGGAGTCGGCGAGCCGAGGGTTCTGCAAGAGCCTCACCATGCATGCAGCGGCTTGGGCAGGGAGTAGGTATCGTTGACGAAGGTCGGCGCGTACCAGACCCAGGGGTACGCCGCCGACACTCCAGACGACGGGCCCTGCGGGTAGATCACGGCGCCCCGGCGGGCGCCAATGGCGAACTCAGGAAGACACCGGTCGGTCTGGCTCGCGCGTTTTCCCCATCACGATGCGACGAACAACCGCGGCATCGTCACGCTGGACCGTGCGGGCATACCTGACCGCGGGGATGCCGAAAAGCATGGCGTAGCAATACGGGTGATCCGCGGGGATGCCGATGAGGGGTTTCAGCTCTGGCAGGGCCTGCATAAGCATCTTGAACAGGCCCCACCAGACGGTGCCCAGTCCTGCGCTTTGCGCCAGCAGTTCGAAGTAGGCGAGCGCCAGAGTGGCATCTTCGGAAGGACAGGCGGCCTCGGGCCCAGCAGAGACTATCAAGGCATGTGGCGCCGACCGAAAGAGGATGTCCCTCTTGTCCTGGCGATAGGCGGACGGCGCTTCTTTCAGGTAATCGAGCCCGTCGGGGATCATGCCGGCCTCTGCCGCCGCCGCCAAACCGGCCAGGCTCCTCTCGCGCAGGTTCTGCATCGTGTCCTTATCGTCGATCACCGACAGCGTCAACTTGCGCCGGTTGATGCCGCTGGGAGCGTTCGCCACGGCGGCAAGCAGCTGCCGGATCAACTCAGGTCTGACATTCTCATCCTTGTAGCGCCGGATGCTGCGTCGCCCCCGCAGGAGCAGGTTCATTTGCTCGAGACGGGGCAGGCCATCGCGATCGAGCGGCAGGCTGTCTTCCGGCTTCCGCTTGAGGATAGAGACCGCCGCGTTCGGGCAGATGGCCAGACAGTGCTGGCACTCAATGCAATCGAGGGAATTCTTCCGGCTGATTTTCGGCACGGACTGCCCGTGCTGCTCGATGATAGAAGACGGACAGTCGAGCACGCACTGCCCGCAGCGGTTACACCGTGCAGCATCAACGGAGAAATGCAGCATTTCCAGACCTCCTGTCGTTAGACTGCTTGCGAGAGAGGCACGCTGTCAGAAGCGGTGAAGGCATCGGGGGCGGAATTGGAATCGTGCCTGGATGAACCAGGTAAAGTGGCTTGTGGACGGCGGCGCGGGCATGGCTTCGCACCTTATCAGCAACCGGGACTGGCCTACTGGGGCAGTCTCCCCGGCGCGCCGATTCGGGGTCTAGGGTCTCATGCCTTCACGCTCTTTTTGGCGGCCTTGGTAAGCCGCCCGAATTCCTTGTCCTTCTTCCGCTTCTTGTAGTAAGAGAGATCATGGAATTCGCTCTCCTTCTTGAGTTTGAGGTAATTCCGGTAGCGTTCCTCGCGCAAGATTCCGCTGGCCACAGCCTGCAGGATTGCGCATCCGGGCTCTCCACCGTGGGTGCAGTTGGAGAACCGGCAGCTAAGCGCAAGTTCGCCAACCTCGGCGAAGGTATCTTTGGTCGCCTCAGACGTTCCGCTGAGGCCCAGTTCTCGCATTCCTGGGGTGTCGATCAGCATGGCTCCTCCCTCGAGGACCAGCAGATGCCGACGTGTGGTTGTATGCGCCCCTTTTCCGCTCCCGCTGACCGGCTTGGTTTCAAACGCATCTCTGCCGATCAGCCGGTTGATGAGGGTGGTCTTGCCGACCCCTGAGGAACCAAGGAGACAATACGTCTTGCCGGGAGCGAGGAGAGCCCGGAGATCATCCAGCCCGGCCCCGTTGTCGTTGCTCAGCGGCAGGACGGGGGCAGAAATGCCTGCACCGGTAATCTGCGCAAACTTCTGTTCAAGTTCTGCTGGAGAGATCAGGTCCGTCTTGCTCAGGACGATCCGGGCTTCAATGTGGCCTTCGGATGCCATCATCAGATACCGGTCGAGCCTAGGCAGGTTGAAATCATAGTCACAGGCTTGAATGATAAAAGCGACGTCGAGGTTGGACGCGATCAGCTGGAATTCCACGGTCGTACCGGGGCGCTTGCGCCGCAAGAGCGTCTTTCGCGGAACTACAGCGTGAATTAGCGCCGGACTTTCGGACGCAGGCCACTGCGCACAGACCCAGTCCCCCACGCAGGGTAGATCCAGCGCGGACAGGGCTTCAAAACGCAACTTACCGGCAAGCTCGGCGTAACGCTCGGCGCCCTGGCTTCTGATCAGGAATGCGTCCCTGTCGACGGAGGTGACGCGCGCCATGGTCTGTCCCGCTTGCAGGAGGGAGGTGAAATGCGTCTCAAACCAGCAGTCAAGTCCTAACTCGCTCAATTCCATAGTATTCCCTTACACCAAACGTGGTCAGTACTAGGCGCTGTCAGGCCGGCGCCTAATCCCGGTTGAACCCTGCCTTGCACCCGACGGGGGCGGCTCAGGAGGTCGTGCAGGGCGACCACTCCCCGCGACCCACTGCAACGATACCCTGCCCCCGGCACCCCTGCAATGGGCGGGCGGGCCCGGAGAAGAAGGCGGCACGGCCGCGCCGCAGAGCGGGAAGTTGGGGACAGGGAGATCGCGCGATCCCCCCGCCTCACCATCCGATCACTCGCCCATACCCTCGGCTCGAGAAGCTCTCCAGGGTGGCCCAGCCGCCCTCGAGCGGGGTGAGGCTGGTCCGGATGCTGATAGCCTTCGAGGCCTGGTCGGCGGGGTCGCCGGCCAGGGTCAACACGACGGTGCGGTTGGCGCGGGTCCTGCCCCGGACGACGAAGCTGTGCTTCACACTGGGCAGCCTACCTCGCGGCAATATCATAGGCATAGAGCCGGTCGGCGTGGCGGATGTAGAGCCGACCGCCGCAGACTACCGGATGCGCCCAGAACAGCCCATCGCCGCCCTTTGGCACCTCAAACCGGCTAACGCTGGTGTACTTCTCCGGCGCGCAGGCTAACAGCGCCATGGAACCGCGCTCCCCGAGAAAATAGCGACCTGTGCAATAAGGATGGGCCGCGGTATTCAGCCCCAAGGGGGCGTTTCGGGCGCCCAGGGCAACGCCCTGGGTACCCGTCCACAGCGAAGAGTGAGCCCTGAAGGGGCGGACCATGCGACCTCGGTGCGAAGGTAGGGTAGATGGCTCGCCCCTACAGGGCTC
>CAIZKT010000770.1:0-3483 GCA_903933565.1 uncultured Victivallales bacterium
CGCCTCGTCTCTCGACCCACCACGGCGGGTAGGCCCTCGACCCTCTGCGGTTCTCATACAAGCGAACCCCTACGGAGCTGACTTGCGCCTCCACCTCCATCCTCTTCTTGTACCCCCGGAACCCCCGCATTATCTTTTCACTCGACTTTGGGAAGGTGAAACTCCATGTGCTCCCAGGGCTCGCGAGGCGCAGCGCTGATGAAGGGTTTGCCCACACCGTATTATCTGCTGGACGAGGCGCGGTTACGGCGGAATCTGGAGATCATCCAGCAGGTCCGCCAGGCCAGCGGCGCCAAGGTGGTGCTCGCGCTCAAGTGCTTCTCGACCTGGTCCGTGTTTCCCCTCATGCGGGAGTACCTGGACGGCACCACCAGCAGTTCGCTGCTTGAAGCTCGCCTGGGGCATGAGACCTTCGGCAAGGAGGTCCACGCCTTTAGTGTCGGCTTTTCGCGGCAGGACATCCTGGGGGTCCGCAAGTTCGCTGACAAGGTGATCTTCAACTCCATCTCGCAGCTCAAGCTGCACCTCGACGCGGTGCGGGGTCTGCGACTCGGGTTGCGGGTCAACCCTGGCGTCAGCTTCTCGCACTACGACCTGGCCGATCCGGCGCGACGCTACTCGCGGCTGGGGGTGTCCGATCTCGACGCCATCATGGCGGTCGCCCCGCTCCTCAGCGGCGTCATGTTCCACTTCAACTGCGAGAATGACGACCTGGAGAACCTGCGGCGGAACCTGGAGCACCTCAGCCAGACCTACGGAACGCTCCTGGCCGGCCTCGAATGGGTCAGCCTCGGCGGCGGCCTGGCCTTTACCAAACCCGGCTACCCGCTGGAGGCGTTCTGCGCCCTCCTGCGCGATTTCGCCAGTCGCCACCGCGTTCAGGTCTACCTTGAGCCCGGCGAGGCGGCGATTACCCGCACGGCCGAGCTGGTCACGACGGTCCTCGATGTGGTGCGCAACGAGATGGACATCGCCATCGTCGACGCCTCGGTCGAAGCTCACCTGCTGGATCATCTGATCTACCGCACTCAACCGCAGGTCGCCGCCCCGGGACCGGGCCCGCACCAGGTCATGATCGCGGGGCGTTCCTGCCTCGCCGGAGACGTCTTCGGCACTTTCGGACTGGACACCGTGCTGCAGCCCGGTTGCGAAGTCCGCCTCGCCGATGCGGCGGGTTACTCGATGGTGAAAAAGAACTGGTTCAACGGCCTGCCGATGCCGTCCATCTGCGTGCGTCGGCTGAACGGCAGCGTCGAGACGGTCCGCCGCTTCGCTTACCGGGATTTCAAGCGCAGCCTGTCGTGAAGCGCGCGGGGAGGGAGGAAGGCGGTTAGGCGGTTAGGCGGGAAGAACTGCGGGATGTGAGGATGCGGGATCACACCAAACTCAGAGCATTCGAGTTGGCCGATGAGATGCACGTTCGGTCTCCCAGACGACGACTGAGGAATGAGCACAGATGGCACTGCTCTTCGAGTGGGACTCCAGGAAGGCGCACGGCAATGCCGCCAAGCATGGTGTTACCTTCGACGAGGCGAGTACAGTATTCCAGGACGCAGGGTCGGTGACGATTGGCGATCCGCTGCACTCCGCTGACGAAGATCGGTTCGTGCTGATCGGCCAGTCGCACCGAGGTCGGCTTCTGGTGGTCGCGCACACCGAGCGAGGAGACCGGATCCGGATCATCACTGCCAGACCAGCAACCCCTGTCGAGAGACGTACCTATGAAGAGAATGCGAAACGACCCTGATCTGCTGGAGGAATACGACTTCAGCAAGGGGGTTCGAGGGAAATACGCGGAACGGTACGCGGCGGGGACCAATGTGGTTGTCATCGACCCGGACGTGGCCGCGTACTTTCCCGATCACGAAGCGGTAAACGATTCTCTGCGCGCGCTCATCGCGATCATCCGGCGGCAAGCTAAGACCGAACCCGTGGCGGCAAAGGAAACGAAGTGATGAAGAAGAACGTGCTCATCATCGGCGCCGGCGGCGTCGCCCATGTGGCCGCTCACAAAGCGGCCATGCACAACGATCTGCTGGGCGACATCTGCATCGCCTCGCGCACGCCGGCCAAGTGCGATGAGATCATCGCCAGTGTGCGGCGCAAGAACCACGTCAAAGACCCGACCAAGAAACTCTACTCTCGCCAGCTCGACGCGCTCGATATCCCGGCCACAGTCAAGCTCATCCGGGAGACCGGCTCCGAGATCGTCGTCAACCTCGGCAACGCCTTCATCAACATGTCTGTCCTCGAAGCCTGCCTGGAGACCGGTGCGGTCTACCTGGATACCGCCATCCACGAGGATCCGGACAAGGTGTGCGAGCAGCCGCCGTGGTACGCCAACTACGAGTGGAAGCGCCGCGACCGCTGCAAAGCCAAAGGCCTGACTGCCATCCTCGGCGTCGGCTTCGATCCGGGCGTGGTCAATGCCTACTGCGCCCTGGCGGTGAAGCGCTACTTCGACAGCATCGACACCATCGACATCCTGGACGTCAACGCCGGCAGCCACGGCAAGTACTTCGCCACCAACTTCGACCCTGAGATCAACTTCCGCGAGTTCATCAAGGTCTGGACCTGGATCGATCGGCAGTGGAAGGAGTACCCGACCCATTCGGTGAAGCGCCTGTACGACTTCCCGGTCGCCGGTCCCTGCCCGATCTACCTGAACGGCCACGACGAACTGCACTCACTCTCGCAGAACATCGACGCCAACAGCATCCGCTTCTGGATGGGGTTCGGCAACCACTACATCAACGTCTTCACCGTCCTGCGCACCCTCGGCTTCCTCTCGCATCTGCCGGTGACCCTGACCACGGGCCAGGAGGTGGTGCCGCTGAAGGTCGTCAAGGCGCTGCTGCCCGACCCCAAGACGCTGGCTCCCGGCTACACCGGCAAGACCTGCATCGGCAACTTCGTCAAGGGCACTAAGGACGGTAAGGCGCGCGAGGTCTTCATCTACCAGGTCTCCGATCACCACGCCTGCTACGAAGAGGTCGAGTCGCAGGGCATCAGCTACACCGCCGGCGTGCCGCCGGTAGCCGCCGCCATGCTGGTGGCCCAGGGGGTCTGGGAGCCGCGCACCATGGTGAACGTCGAGGAACTTGACCCCGAGCCCTTCATTGCCATCCTCGACAAGATCGGTCTGCCCACCGAGGTCAAGGAGATCGAACCCGGCGGCCCGGAGTCGTTTGACGGCACCGTGCGCGACCTGCCGACCGAACTCGCCGCGTCGACCGCCACGGTCACCGTCTCCGCCGCCAACCCGCTGATCGCCCTAGACAAACAGGCTCAGCCGCCTCAGGACTGGAAGCCGAAGAAGGCCCGCGGTGGTAAGCCGTAACGCCCGCGGTTTTCGCCGAAGGGCTGCACGCGCCGGGCCCCAGGGCTCGGCCGAGCCCCCGACCCGGCGTGGGGGATACCGCGAACCCGCCCGGAACGGGCGCTGGCATCGCGTACTCCATATCGCACGGCGGTCATGTGGAG